>JAFAEU010000454.1 GCA_023423855.1 Pseudomonadota bacterium
CGCCACCAGCCACGCCGCGCGCAGCCGCGGTCCGGCGTCGCGCTTCATCGTCGAGACGCCGGGGCTGATGTCGAGCGTGCGCGGCACCGCATTCCGCATGGCCAGCGAGGACGGCGGGCGCAGCCGCTCGGAAGTGGTCGAAGGCCGCGTCGACGTCGGCGGCGGCGGACGCCAGGTGCTGGTCGCCGCCGGACGCGGCACGATCGCCGGCGACCGCGGCGCGCCGATCGCGCCGGTGCCGCTGCTCGCCGCGCCCGACCTGGGGCAGTGGCCCGAACGCCTCGACCGCCTGTCCACGCCGCTGTCGTGGCCGCCGATCGACGCGGCGCGCGGCTACCGGCTGCAGCTCAGCGCGCACCAGGACTTCCGCACCCTGCTGCAGGAAAGCGTGGTCGAACAGCCGCAGGCGACGCTGCGCGCCGGCGTCGAGGGCCGCGTGTTCGCCCGCGTGCGTGCGATCGACGGCCACGGCCTGGAAGGCCTGGACGCGGCCCGCGCGATCGAGATCGCCGCGCAGCCGGCGCCGCCGTTCGTGGTGGCGCCGGTGGACGGCGGATCGGCCGCGGGGCCGCGTCCGCGCTTCCGCTGGACCGCATCGGCCGATGCCGCCGGCTACCGTCTGCAGGTCGCGCGCAGCGCGGACTTCTCCGAGCTGCTGCTGTCGGAAACCGGCCTGCGCGGCAGCGCCTACCGCGCGCCGGTCGACCTGCCCGACGGCGAATACTTCTGGCGCGTCGGCGCGACCGATGCGCAGGGCCGCGACGGCCCTGACGGCGACGCGGTGCGCTTCACCCTGCGGCCCGCCGACGCCGGCCCCGAACTCGGCGCCGACGCCCGCGACGGCACGCTGCAGGTCGGCTGGCGCGCCAGCGGCGAGGACGGCCAGCGCTACCGCTTCCAGGCCTCGCGCAAGGCCGACTTCACCACGATCGAAGTCGATCGCGAGGTCGAGGGTAATGCCATCACCCTGCCCGGCCTGCGCAGCGGCACCTGGCACCTGCGCGTGCAGCCGCTCGACGACGACGGCTACGCGCATCCCTTCGGCCCGACCCAGACGATCAGGCTCGGCTGCCTGCCCTGCCGGCTGCTGGCGGGCGCGGGCGGCGCGGCCCTGCTGCTGCTCGCGCTGTGAGGCTGCGCCCCGCCCTGCTGCGCGAGCTGGTCGCGAAGTCGCTCGTCGGCCTGTGCGCCGCCGCCGCGGTCGCGGCGCTGACGGCCGGCGCGACGACCTGGCGCCTCGACGCCTGGCTCTACGACCGCCTGCTGGCGCTCGACCCGCCGCCGGCCGACGACGCCATCGTGATGGTGGTGGTCGACGACGCCAGCCTGTCCGCGCTCGGGCGCTGGCCGTGGTCGCGCGGCGTGCACGCGCGGCTGGTGCAGCAGTTGGACGCGGCCGGCGTGCGCGGCATCGGCTTCGACGTGCTGTTCTCCGAGGCCGACGACGGCGATCCCGCGGGCGACGCCGCGCTGGCCGCGGCGGTGCGCCGCAGCGGCAAGGTGGCGCTGCCGATGCTGGCCGAAGCCTCGCCGCCGGACGGCACCCTGATCGAAGTGCTGCCGATGGCGGCGCTGATCGACGCCTCCGCGGCGCTGGGCCACGTCGAGGTCGACGTCGACGGCGACGGCGTCGCCCGCAACACCTACCTGTACGCGGGCCTGGGTTCGGCGCACTGGCCGTCGCTGGCGCTGGCGCTGCGCAACCTGCATGCGCCGACCCGCCGCAGCGCCTCCCTGCCGGGCCAGCGCAATCCCGAGAGCACCGAGCAGCCCTCGCCCTACCTGTGGAACCGCGACTACCGCATCCTCGTCCCCTACGTCGACCGCCCGGCGTTCCAGCGGGTGTCGTACATCGACGTGCTGCGCGGCGCGGTCCCGGCGCAGCTGCTGCGCGACCGCTGGATCCTGGTCGGCGTCACCGCGGCGGGCATCGGCCGCGACGTGCTCGCGCCCGGCCGCGGCCGCGAGCAGTCGATCAGCGGCGTCGAGTACCACGCCAACGTCCTCAACACGCTGCTGCTCGACCGCGCCATCACCCCGCTCGCCTCCGCGCGGCAGCTGCTGCTGGGCATCGCGCTCGCGCTGCTGCCGCTGCTGCTGTATCGCCCGCACCACGCCTGGCGCGGGGCATCGCTGGCGGTCACCGCATCGGCCCTGCTGACGCTCGCCGCCAGCGCCCTGCTGCTCACGCAGGCGCGGCTGTGGTTCGCGCCGACCGCGACCCTGGCAGTGCTCGCGGCCGGCGGCCTGCTCTGGCTGCTGCTGCGCCTGCGCCGCTCGCAGCGCCTGGCGAAATCGGACGGCCTGACCCGGCTCGGCAACCGGCACCTGTTCGACCTGACCCTCGAGCGCGAGCTCGCCTCCGCGCACCGCGCCAACCGACCGGTGTCGCTGCTGCTGGTCGATGTCGACAATTTCAAGCGCTACAACGACGCCGAGGGCCATCAGGCCGGCGACGAGGTGCTGCGCATGGTCGGCGACACCCTGCTGGGCCGCGCGCGCCGCCCGCGCGACCTCGCCGCGCGCTACGGCGGTGACGAACTCGCGCTGGTCCTGCCCGAATGCCCGGCCAGCGCCGCCACGGCGATCGCGCAGTCGATCCTCGACGACGTGCGCGCGCTGCGCATCCCGCACCGGGACTCGGACGTGGCGCCCTTCGTCACCCTGAGCATCGGCGTGGCGACCTACTACCCGATCCTCGAATCGCACGACATCGACCTGATCAAGCGCGCCGACGCCGCGCTCTACCGCGCCAAGCGCGAGGGCCGCAACCGCGTGCACTGCTCGTCCAGCGCACGGGCCGGGTAGGCCCGTTTTCCCGTGGGAGCGCCTTCAGGGAGCCCCGGGAACTGTCATTTCGACCGCATGGAGAAATCTTCTTTCCCTGCGCCGGAGACGGGATTTCTCCCTGCGGTCGAAATGACAGTTCCTGGAGATGTCCTTCAGGCGCAATACCTTTGGTCCGCGGTTCGTGATTCGAAGAAGGGTCGCGGCCGAAGCCGCGCCTGCGAAAGCTGGCCTGCACGGCAGCGGTCGGGCGAGGGTGGCAGCCGCGCCGGTGCTGTGACACTCTTCGTGCGATTCCCCCACGCGAGCGCCGCATGTCCTTCCGTCCGTCGCCCAACAGCCCCGGAATCACCCTCGCGCGCCTGCTGCTGGCGAGCGTCTTCGTCGTCATGGGCGCCTGGCGCCTGTGGCGCGCCTACCAGGGCGTGCCGACCAGCGGCGCCACGCTGAGCTTCAGCGCGGCCGAACTCGTACTCGGCCTGCTGGTGGCCTACGGCTGGAAGCTGCGCGCGACCGCGCTGCTGGCGGCGGCGCTGATGGCGATGGACGCGGTCCTGTCGCACGCGTTCTGGTCGCTGCCGGAACCGGCGCGCAGCGCGCAGCTGCTGCATTTCATGAAGAACGTGAACATCGTCGGCGGCTTCCTGCTGCTGGCGCTGACCGCGCCCGCGCGCCGGCGCTGACGCGATGGCCGCCGAAGCTGACCCGGGCACCCTGCTCAAGGCGGTCGCGCTGCTCGGCGCGGCGGTGGTCGCGGTGCCGCTGTTCCGCAAGCTCGGGCTCGGCTCGGTGCTGGGCTACCTCGCCGCGGGACTGGTGATCGGGCCGTTCGGCCTGGGCTGGTTCTCCAACCCGCAGTCGATCCTGCACTTCGCCGAACTGGGCGTGGTGATGTTCCTGTTCGTGGTCGGGCTGGAGATGCGGCCCTCGCACCTGTGGAGCCTGCGCCGGCAGATCTTCGGCCTCGGCGCGCTGCAGATCGGCCTGTGCACGCTGGCGCTGACCGGCGTCGGCCTGGCGTTCGGCTTTTCGCTGCCGGTGGCGTTCATCGGCGGCGCCGGCTTCGTGCTGACCTCGACCGCGATCGTGATGCAGTTGCTCGGCGAACGCGGCGACATTGCCCTGCCGCGCGGCCAGCGCATGGTCTCGATCCTGCTGTTCGAGGACCTGCTGATCGTGCCGCTGCTGGCGATGGTGGCCTTCATGTCGCACGCGCCGGTCGACCCCGACGCGCCGCCGCGGCTGGTGAGCTTCGGCATCGCCGTGGCCTCGCTCGCCGGCCTGATCGTCGCCGGCCTGTACCTGCTCAACCCGCTGTTCCGGATCCTCGCCGCGGCCAAGGCGCGCGAGGTGATGACCGCGGCCGCGCTGCTGGTGGTGCTCGGCGCCTCGGTGCTGATGGAGATGGGCGGGCTGTCGATGGCGATGGGCGCCTTCCTGGCCGGCGTGCTGCTGTCCGAGTCGACGTTCCGCCACCAGATCGAGGCCGACATCGAACCGTTCCGCGGCATCCTGCTCGGCCTGTTCTTCGTCGCCGTGGGCATGTCGCTCGATCTGGCGGTGGTCCGCGAGAACTGGCAGCTGATCGCGCTGGCGGTGCCGGCGATGATGCTGGCCAAGGGCGCGTGCATCTATCTCGTCGCGCGCCTGCTGCGCAGCAGCCACGGCGACGCGCTCGACCGCACCGCGCTGATGGCGCAGGGCGGCGAGTTCGCGTTCGTGCTGTATTCGGCGGCAGAAACCGCCGGCATCATCGACGGCGAGGTCAACGACAACCTGACCGCGATCGTGGTGCTGTCGATGGTGCTCACGCCGCTGGTGGTGCTGGCCACGCGCCGGCTGGTGCCGAAGGACAAGCCGTCGCTCGAAGGCGTCGAAGCGGTCGCGGACCAGACCGGCAACGTGCTGATCATCGGCTTCGGCCGCTTCGGCCAGGTGATGAGCCAGTCGCTGCTGGCGCGCGATGTCGACGTGACCATCATCGACACCGACATCGAGATGATCCAGAGCGCGGCGACGTTCGGCTTCAAGGTCTACTACGGCGACGGCGGCCGCCTCGACGTGCTGCACGCCTCCGGCGCAGGGACCGCGCGCGCGATCGCCGTGTGCATCGACAACCGGGCCACCGCCGACCGCATCGTCGAGCTGGCGGGCCATCACTTCCCGCAGGCCAGGCTGCTGGTGCGCTCCTTCGATCGCGAGCATTCGCTGAAGCTGATCAACGCCGGCGTCGACTTCCAGATCCGTGAGACCTTCGAGTCCGCGGTGTCCTTCGGCGAGGCCGCGCTGCGCGCCATCGGCGTACCAGAAGACGAAGCCGCGCAGATCGCCGGGCAGGTCCGGCGGCTGGATGCCGAGCGTTTCGAACTCGAGATCGCCAGCAACGACACCCGCGCCGGCATCCCGCTGCTCATCAAGAACACCGTTGCCGACGCCGGCAACGTGCCGAAGCCGACGCCGTTCACCGCACCCAGGCGCGAAGGCCGGCGGCTCGACGAGGATGGCCCCGATGCCGGCGACGCAGGGGCGACGACGCCTGGTGCCGGATCATCGGCGACCGAATAGCCGACTCCGTGACGACGCATTTTTTTGCCGTCATCCCGGCGAAAGCCGGGATCCATTTTGCTTCTGCCTGTGCGCAGTGCAGGCCATCAA
>JAFAEU010000273.1 GCA_023423855.1 Pseudomonadota bacterium
GCTTTTAGGGCCAGATCGCCGCGATGTGCGCCCTCCCCCGCCTGCGGGGGAGGGTTGGGGTGGGGGCCAGCCGAAGCCACGCACCGTCCACCGCATGGGCGACCTCGGCTGGTTCGACGCCGAAGGCCGCCTCTGGTTCTGCGGCCGCAAGTCGCAGCGCGTGGAAGCCGCCGACGGCCAGCTCTACACCGAGCAGGTCGAACCCGTGTTCAACACCCATCCCGACGTGCGCCGCACCGCCCTGGTCGGCATCGGCGCGCGCGGCGCGCAGGTGCCGGTCCTGTGCATCGAACCGTGCGCCGGCATCGCGCGCGGCGAGCATGCGCGTATCGAATCGGCGCTGCGCGCCATCGGCGCGCGCTTTCCGCACACCGCGCGCATCGACACGTTCCTGTTCCATCCCGGCTTCCCGGTCGACATCCGCCACAACGCCAAGATCGGCCGGGAAAAACTCGCGCAATGGGCCGCGACACGGAGCCATGCATGAAGATCCTCGTCACCGGTGGTGGTGGTTTCCTGGGCCAGGCGCTGTGCCGCGGCCTCGTCGAGCGCGGGCATGAGGTCGCCAGCTTCAACCGCGGCCACTATCCGCCGCTCGACGCGCTCGGCGTGCGCCAGCTGCGCGGCGACCTCGCCGATCGCGAAACCGTCGCCGCCGCGGCGCGGGGTTTCGACGCGATCTTCCACAACGCCGCCAAGGCCGGCGCATGGGGCAGCTACGACAGCTACCACGCGGCCAACGTCACCGGCACGCAGAACGTGCTCGATGCCTGCCGCGCGCACGGCATCGGCCGGCTCGTCTACACCTCGACGCCCAGCGTGACCCATCGCAAGACCCATCCGGTCGAAGGCGGGACCGCGGACACGGTGCCCTATGGCGAGGGTTTCAAGGCGCCGTACGCGACCACCAAGCTGGTCGCTGAGAAGGCGGTGCTGGCGGCGAACGACGCCGACCTCGCCACCGTCGCGCTGCGCCCGCGCCTGATCTGGGGACCGGGCGACCAGCAGATCCTGCCGCGGCTGGTGGAGCGCGCGAGGCAGGGCCGTCTGCGCTTCGTCGGCGGCGGCCACAACCGCATCGACACCACCTACATCGACAACGCCGCGCAGGCGCACTTCGACGCCTTCGAACACCTCGCGCCGGGCGCGGCCTGCGCGGGGCGCGCGTACTTCATCAGCAACGGCGAGCCGAAGCCGACGCGCGAGATCGTCAACGCGCTGCTCGCCGCCGCGGGCGCGCCGCAGGTGGAGGGGTCGATCCCGTTCGGCGCGGCGTACGCGATCGGTGCGGCGTGCGAGACGCTGTGGCCGCTGCTGCGGCTGCAGGGCGAGCCGCCGATGACGCGGTTCCTGGCCGAGCAGCTCAGTACGACGCACTGGTACGACATGGCGCCGGCGACGCGCGACTTTGGCTATCGCCCGAAGGTCACGATCGCCGAAGGGCTGGAGCGCCTGCGCGCCGCGCTGCGCGGCTGAGCCGGCGCAGGGCCTGCGGAAGTCCCGTAGCTCGCCGGTTCGCTGAAACCACCGTCATCCCCGCGAAGGCGGGGATCCAGCGTCTTTGCGTTTCAGGAATTGAAGACACCGGGTCCCCGCCTTCGCGGGGATGACGAAAGTGTCGGGGCCTCATGGGGCCCGGAAATTCCGGGTTCGCGCCGAGGCGGCCCGCGTGCGCGATCGATCCCGTCGTCTTCACCACGCCGTGATCTGCTGCCTTTCACGGTGACCTCACCTCGCTGTCACCCGGCCGCGACCGGCGCTCGCGTAGCGTCTCCCCGCACCTCGATTGCACGGCCGCCGGCCGACATCCCGGAGACGCTTCCATGCTCAGATACGCCGTCATCTTTTTCGTCATTGCCCTCATCGCCGCCGTGCTCGGCTTCTCCGGTATCGCCGGTGCCGCCACCAACATCGCGTGGGTGCTGTTCGTGGTGTTCGTGATCCTCGCGATCATCTCGCTGCTGCGGGGCAAGCGGGTCTAGGTCCAGCATCCGTTCGGTGGACGGAAGGCCCGCCGCCCGGCGGGCCTTTTTCCTGGGGCGGATCCAACAGAAGGTGCTGTCATTCCGAGCGCAGCGAGGAATCTGCTTCTGCCGTTTCTCCCCCGACGGGAAGCAGATTCCTCGCTGCGCTCGGAATGACAGGTTGCCGGGCGCGATGGGGGCATCGGCGTCATGCCAGCCGCTACAATGCGCCATGGCCACGTTCCCGCCCTCGCCCTTCGACGCGATCAAGCCCATCGCCGGCCGCGCGCTGGAGGCCGCGCTCAACCGCGCGGTTGCGCTCGACGCCGACACGCGCCAGGCGCTGGCCCGGCTCGACGGCCGCCGCGTCGAACTCACCCTCGAATCGCCGCCGCTGGCGCTGCAGCTGCGGGTCGAGGGCGAACGCCTCGCGGTGGGTCCGGTCGACGCCGCCAACGAGCCCGACCTCGCCGTGCGCGCCACGCTCGCCGGCATGCTCGCGCAGCTGCCGTTCCTGCGCCGCGACGACGCGCCGCCGGTGGGCAAGGTGCGCGTGTCGGGCGACGCCGAACTTGCGCGCCAGCTGCAGCGGCTGGCCGAGCGTTTCGATCCTGACTGGCAGCAGCCGTTCGTGTCGGTGTTCGGCGATGTCGTCGGCGTGCAGGTCGCGAACGCGTTCGCCGGCGCGCTGCGTCAGGCACGCGAACTCGGCCGCAACCTCGCGCAGAGCGCTGCCGAATACGTGACCGAGGAGTCGCGCGACGTGGTCGCACGCGCCGAGCTCGACGCCTTCCACGACGACGTCGACGTGCTGCGCGACGACGTCGACCGCCTCGCCGCGCGCGTGTCGCGCCTCGCGGCCTCGCCGGGGATACCCGCTTGAGCAGCGTGCTGCGCGCCTCGCGCATCGGCCGCGTGCTGCTGCGCTATCGCCTCGACGACCTGCTCGACGACACCCCGGCCGAGCGCTGGCTGAAGCTGATGCGGCCGTTCGTGCCGCGCGCCTCCAGCGACATCGCCGCGCAGTCGCGCGGCGCGCGCCTGCGCCTGGCGCTGCAGGAGCTCGGTCCGATCTTCGTCAAGTTCGGCCAGATCCTCTCCACCCGCCGCGACCTGCTGCCGCCGGACATGGTCGACGAACTGGCGCTGCTGCAGGACCAGGTCGCGCCGTTCGACGGCGACGCCGCGCGCGCGATCGTCGAGGCCGAACTCGGCGCGCCGATCGCAGCCCTGTTCGCGGCGTTCGACACCGTGCCGCTGGCCTCGGCGTCGATCGCGCAGGTGCACGCGGCCACGCTGCACGCCGTCGGCGACGCGCCGCCGCGCGAGGTGGTGGTCAAGGTGCTGCGCCCGGGCGTGGAGAAGCAGATCGACGGCGACATCGCGCTGCTCAAGAACCTCGCCGGCCTGGTCGACCGCACCCATCCCAGCGCCGACAAGATCCGCCCGCGCGAGATCGTCGCCGAGATCGAGAATACGCTGGCCGCCGAGCTCGACCTGCAGCGCGAGGGCGCCAACGCCTCGGTGCTGCGCCGCAACTGGCTGGATTCGGCCGACCTGTACGTGCCCGAGCCGATCTGGAGCCACACCACGCAGAAGGTGCTGACCCTCGAGCGCGTGCGCGGCATCAACAGCGACGACATCGAAGCGCTCGACGCCGCGGGCATCGACCGCAGGGCGCTCGCGGCCAAGGGCGTGCGCGTGTTCTACACCCAGGTGTTCCGCGACAACTTCTTCCACGCCGACGCGCACGCCGGCAACATCTGGGTCGACCCGACGCGGCAGGACAACCCGCGCTTCATCGCGCTGGACTTCGGGATCATGGGCCAGCTCTCCGGCGAGGACCAGTACTACCTCGCCGAGAACTTCATGGCGATCTTCAACAAGGACTACCGCCGCATCGCCGAATTGCACGTGCAGGCGGGGTGGATGCCGTCCTACATCCGCATCGACGAGCTGGAAGCCGCCGCGCGCGCGGTCTGCGAGCCTTACTTCACCCGGCCGCTGTCGGAGATCTCGCTGGGCGAGGTGCTCGGCAAGCTGTTCCGCACCGCGCAGCGCTACGAGCTGACCCTGCAGCCGCAGCTGATCCTGCTGCAGAAGACGCTGCTGACGATCGAGGGCATCGGCCGCCTGCTCGATCCGAAGATCGACATCTGGGCGGTGGCGCGGCCGGTGCTCGAGCGCATCCTGGTCGAGCGCTACAGCCCGCAGAAGCTCGCCACCGAATTCCGCAAGCGCCTGCCCGAGATCGTCACCCGCGCGCCGGAGATGCCGCGGCTGGCGCATGCCTGGCTGCAGCAGCAGGTCGAGGGCCGGCACGAGCTGCGGATGCGCTCGCAGGACATCGTCGAGCTCACGCAGACGCTCAAGGCCATGCAGCGGCGCATCGTCGCCGCGATCCTCGGCGTCGGCCTGCTGATCGTCGCCGCCGTCCTGTACTCGCTGGAAGCCGGCGGTCCCGCGATTCTCGGTATCCCGGCCGCATCGTGGATCGCCGGCATCGGCGGCCTGTGGGCGATCCTCGCCGCGATGCCGCGGCGCGGATAGCCGAGGCCGCATCCCGCGGGAGGCCCCGCATGCGGTCACATCCGCCGGCCGGCCGCGTCATTGGTTCGAGCGGCGCGGGAAACTGGCATCATGGACGGCCCGGCCCCTGCCACTTGGCGGCAAGCGGTGCCGGCGGAACGGAAGCCGTGCGGCGCCGATCGCACAGCGGATGAGGGATCGGGGACGTGACGCTATTTCTGACCACCAGCCTGGGATATCCGACGCTCGCCTACAGCATCGCGCTGGGCGGACTGCTGGTGTTCTGGCTGGTGTCGGCGATCGGCATCGTCGGCCTCGACGCGCTGGACCTCGACTTCGGCGACGGCGGCGACGCCGGCGGGATGGTGTCCAAGCTCGGCCTCGACGGCCTGCCCTCGCTGCTCGTGCTGACCCTGCTGGCCTTCTTCGCCTGGGCCATCACCTACTTCACCCATCTGCTGCTGCTCGCGCCGCTGCCCGACCTGCTGCGCTACGGCCTCGGCACCGGGGTGCTGCTGCTGGCGCCGGTGCCGGCGATCCTGCTCACCGCCTTCGTGCTGCGGCCGCTGCGGCGCTTCCTGCTGCGGCTGCGTCCGGCGCCGCCGACCTCGCTGCTGGGCAGGGTCGCGATCGTGCGCACGCCGACGGTCGATGCGCGCCAGGGCATGGCCGACCTCGACGACGGCGGCGCCGGGCTGGTCCTGCAGGTGCGCCACGACGGCGCCGCGGAGATCGCGCGCGGCGAGCGCGTGGTGCTGCTCGAACACGATGCGTTGGCCAACACCTGGCGGGTGATGGCCGAGCGCGACTACCAGAACCTGTAATGCAACCGGATACGTTTCGACAGGAGCCGCTTCCATGGAACTCGCAGTGATCGCCCCCTTCCTCATCGGCGTCGTAGGCGTCGTCTTCCTGCTGATCGTGCTCGCGATCGTCTTCAAGTCGTTCTACAAGAAGGTCGACCAGGGCACCGCGCTGATCGTCAACGACATGAGCTCGCAGCCGAAGGTGCACTTCACCGGCGCGCTGATCATCCCGGTGCTGTACCGCGCCGAGCTGATGAAGATCAGCCTGATCACCCTGCAGGTCGACCGCCGCGGCAAGGAGGGCCTGATCTGCCGCGACAACATGCGCGCCGACATCGCCGTCGCCTTCTACCTGCGCGTCAACGAGACCCAGGCCGACGTGCTTCGCGTGGCCAAGGCGCTGGGCGCCGACCGCGCCTCCGACAAGCACGCCGTCGACGAGCTGTTCAACGCCAAGTTCTCCGAGGCGCTGAAGACGGTCGGCAAGAAGTTCGACTTCACCGACCTGTTCGAGAAGCGCCAGGAGTTCCGCGACGAGATCGTCAAGGTCATCGGCAACGACCTCAACGGCTACGTGCTCGAGGACGTGGCGATCGACTACCTCGAGCAGACCCCGAAGAACCTGCTCGACCCGAGCAACATCCTCGACGCCGAGGGCATCCGCAAGATCACCGAACTGACCGCCTCGCAGAACGTCATCACCAACGAGCTGTCGCAGAACGAGCACCTGGCGATCACCAAGAAGAACGTCGAGACCCGCGAGGCGACGCTGTCGCTGGAGCGCCAGCAGGCCGAGGCCGAGGCGCGGCAGAAGCGCGAGATCGAGACCATCCAGGCGCGCGAGGCGGCCGAGACCGCCAAGGTGCAGGAGGAGCAGCGCCAGCTGGCCGAGGCCGCGCGCATCGAGGCGCAGCAGCTGATCGACATCCGCGACCAGAACCGCCTGCGCGAGGTGGAGGTCGCCGAGCAGAACCGCGAACGCGCCGTGGCGATCGAGGCCGAGCGCGTCGCCCGCGCGCGGCAGCTCGAGCAGGTTACCACCGACCGCGAGGTGCAGCTGCAGGGCGTGGAGCGCGACAAGGTGGTCGAGCAGGGCAAGATGGACGTGGCCAACATCACCCGCGAGCGCATCGCCATCGACAAGACCGTGGCGCAGGAAGAGGAGCGCATCAAGGAGGTGCGCGAGGTGTCCGAGGCCGACCGCCTGAAGCAGATCGTGATCCTCGAGGCCGAGGCCAAGGCGCAGCAGGCGCTGCTGGAGCAGGTCAAGGACGCGGAGGCGCGCGAGACCGCCGCCAGGCACAAGGCCGTCGAGATCACCACGCTGGCGCAGGCCGAGCTGGAAGCCGCGAGCAAGCAGGCCGAGGCGAAGAAGGCGCTGGCCGAAGGCGCGCGCGCCGAGCGCGCCGCGCCGGGCCTGGCCGATGCGCAGGTCAAGGAGGCCGGCGCGGTGGCGATCGAGAAGGTCGGCATCGCCGAGGCGCGCGTGGTCGACGCGATGGCCGACGCCAACCTCAAGCAGGGCAGCGCGGAAGCCAAGGTGCTGGCCGAGAAGCTGGGCGCGCAGGCGCAGGGCGAGGAGCAGCTGGGCCGCGCGAAGGCGGCGGCGACCGAGTCGATCGGCCTGGCCGAGGCGACCGTGGTCGAGAAGAAGCTGTTCGCCGAGGCCGAGGGCCTGACCAAGAAGTTCCTGGCCATCGACGCGCTCAGCGAGGACGCGCGCAGCCACGAGGAATACCGCATGGCGCTCGACACCAGCCTCAAGCAGGCGCTGGCCTCGATCGAGGCGGGCAAGGAGATCTCGAAGGAGAACGCGGAAATGGTCGCCACCGCGCTGCGCAACGCCGACATCGACATGGTCGGCGGCGACGGCGGCATGTTCGACAGCCTGGTCCGGGCGATCTCGATCGGCAAGTCGATCGAGGGCCTGACCGACAAGAGCCCGGTGGTGCAGGAGCTGATGCAGAAGTACCTCGGCATCGAGCGCGGCAAGGCGTTGCCGAAGGCGGATGGCGACGCGGGCTGATGACCGCTCCCTCCCCCGCGCAGCGGGGGAGGGTTGGGGTGGGGGTTCGGCTTTTCGCTGGAAGCTCGACGCTTCGCGTCTCGCGCCCCCATCCCAACCATCCCCCGCAGGCGGGGGAAGGAGCTCAGAACAGGCAGGATGACAACCGGCGATGACCGACCCCACGCAGAACGACAAACCCACGACTGCTGACGCCGGCGCATCGGCAGCGAGCGCCGCCGACCAGGCCGTCGCCCAGGGCGGCGCCTACGAGGTGCTGCGCCGCCGCCTGCTCGAGCAGGGCGGGCGGCTGCGCGCGATCGCCGAGGAACTGAACGCGCGTCGCCTGCAGGAATTCGGCGACAGCCGCATGGAGGTGGCCGGCCGCTTCCGCATCCGCACCGAGAACAACTGCATCGGCCGCGACATCGTCCAGGTCGGCGACGACCTGCTGCTGTTCGGCTACAACGTCTACATCGGCCTGAAGAAGACGACGCGGGTCGAGGACGTGTTCGGCCTGTACCGGCTGGTGGAGGGCCCGGACGGCTACGACGTCACCCCGGTCGATCCGAAGGACAGCTTCCTCGCCCAGGCCGGCTTCGTCCACGACTTCACCGAGCTCTACGCCTACTACAAGCACGCCCGCCTGCTGCAGCTGATCAAGCGCGACGGCAAGCTGCTGGCTGCCTTCCAGATCGGCGAGCGCAGCGACGACGTACGCGTGTTCCGCTGGGCGATCTCCAACGGCGGCGAGCTGGCCTGGATCGACTCGCGCGGCGAGCGCGACATCAGCCTGCCGCCGCCGTTCGACTTCGAGTGGACGCGCGCCACCCGCGACCTGATGGTCACCGGCCGCTTCCCGCACCTGAACATCCTCGACACCGTGTTCGTCGAAACCACCGGCGGCGACCTGACGATCAAGGTCGAGAACAATACCGAGACCGGACAGGGCGTGTACGCGGAACCGGTCGAGGACGGCACCCAGTCGCTCGACGACGCGACCATCGACTACGCGAAGGTCGGCACGCTGATCCTGCTCAAGATCCTGCCGTACCGCGAATCGACGTGGCGCGGTCTGATCTACAACACCCTGACCGGCGCGGTGGTGCGCAACGACGCCATCGTCCAGGCCTGCGTGCAGCTGCCCGAGGACCATGGCGTCATCTTCCCCGGCGGCTACTACCTGCAGAACGGCGAGCACAAGGCCTTCGACGCGGCGATGCAGGGCATGCAGTACAAGCGCACCATCCGTTCGCCCAACGGCGAGGACGTGCTGTACGTGTTCTACGAGCGCGAGGTCGGGCGCTCGGCGCTGTTCGTCTACAACACCATCCGCCGCGAGCTGCAGAACCCGGTGTTCGGCCACGGCTACGCCTTCCTGCAGGACGGGCGCATGGTGCTGTTCAACGCCGAGGGCGACGCGCCGACGCGGATCCACCCGATGCAGGTCTGGCAGACGCCGTTCACCAGCGACGAGTTCGCCGCGCAGAAACCGGCGGGCACCAGCTTCATGGGCAGGATCGGCAACGCCGCGCTGGTGCGCGGCATCTCCGACCTGCTCGAGCTCAGCCGCGGGATCGACCATCCGCAGGTCTCGCCGCAGCGCTACCAACTGCTGGTGCACGACACCCGGCGGCTGTTCGACGCACACCACTGGATCGACGACGCCCACTGTGGCGGCGCGGCGAAGCTGCTGCACGAGATCAGCGCCACCGGCGAATCGGTGCTGGACGAGTACGAGAAGGTCGAGGGCATCCGCCGCCGGTCCGACGCCGCGATGGCGGAGGCGACCGCCGCGCAGCGCACGCTGCTGTCGCGGCTGCAGCCGGAGAACTGGAGCGCGATCGGCGAGTTCACCGACGCGCTGGGCGAACTCTCGCGCCAGCGCGGCCACCTGCTGACCCTGCGCGAGTACCGCTACATCGACACCGCCGCGATCGACGCGATGGGCGAGGCCCTGCAGCAGGCGCAGGAGCGCATCGGGGCCGCCACCGGCGCCTTCCTCGGCGGCGACAAGGCACTGGCGCCGTTCCACGCTCGGCTGCAGCAGCTCGACGCCGCCGCGCAGCAGGCGCAGACCGCGAAGGCGCTGGCCGGGCAGCTGCAGGGCATGCAGGCGATGTCGGCCGAACTGGACATGCTCTCGGAGCTGATGGCCGGCCTCAAGGTCGACGACGCCACCGAGCGCACGCGCGTGGTCGAGGCGATCTCGGCGATCTACGCCAGGCTCAACCAGGCCCGCGCCCGCGCCGACCAGCGCCGGCGCACGCTCGGCTCGGCCGAGGCGGTCGCCCAGTTCGGCGCGCAGTTCTCACTGTTCTCGCAGTCGATCGCCAGCGCGCTCGGCCTGGCCACCGATCCCGAGCGCGCCGACGAGCAGCTGTCGCGGCTGATGGTGCAGCTGGAGGAGCTGGAGAGCCAGTTCGGCGAGCACGAGCAGTTCCTCGGCGACAT
>JAFAEU010000039.1 GCA_023423855.1 Pseudomonadota bacterium
GTTCGAGGGCGCGCTGGCGGCCGTGGACGCGACCGCGCTGCCGCACGCGGCCGACGTCGCCCGCCTCGGTGCGCTGGCCTTCGCGCGCGGCGAAGCGATCGCGCCCGAGCGGCTGGAGCCGGCCTACCTGCGCGACAATGTCGCGCTGACGCTCGAACAGCAGCAGGCCCTGCGCGCCTCCCGCGGCTGAAGCGGGAACCAACGGCCGCATCCCCGGGTCAAGCGGAGACCATCGCGGGGAGACGGACATGGCGACGCAGGCGAAATCGGGCGGGGACGGCACCAGGGCACGCGGCTGGCTGCGGCGCGAACTGCCGCCGCTGCTGTTGACCATCGCGCTGCTGGTGGTCGCGCGCTCCTCGTTCGCCAACCACTACGTCGTGCCGAGCGGCTCGATGGAGCCGACCCTGGTGCCGGGCGACCGCGTCGCCGTCGACATGAGCGCCTACGGCCTGCGCGTGCCGTTCACCGAGGTGGAACTGCTGGCGCGCGACCGGCCCGAGCCGGGCGACGTGGTCGTGTTCAAGTCGCCCGCGGACGGCACCCGCCTGATCAAGCGCGTGGTTGCGGTCGGCGGGCAGACGGTGGAACTGGTCGACGGCCGCCTGCGCATCGACGGCCGCGCACTGCAGCCTGATCCGGGCGACGCCTCCAGCGAGCGCTTCGGCGACCGCATCGTGCAACTCGACCTCGCCGACGGCGGCGGCCCGGACATCGCGCCTTCCGCGATTCCCGAAGGCATGGTGCTGGTGCTCGGCGACCACCGCGGCCGCAGCGCCGACGGCCGCTACTTCGGGCTGGTGCCGCAGCGGGCGTTCTATGGGAGGGCGCTGGGCGTGTATTGGCGCAGTGGTGAGGGGCCGGTCTGGAGACGGCTGTAGGGCGGCGGGAACCGTTGGCGGGTTTGCACGCTTGGCGGTTCGTAGGCTTCGGTCTGGTGGCGGAGGAGCGATCCCCTCGTCGCGCCCGGAATGGCATTGCGCTTGCTGGGTGTTTTCCAGAAAGGCAAAAGCTTCCGCCTACGGCGGGTTCATTTCTTTTGATAAGCGTCAAAAGAAACGAACCAAAGAAAAACGCTTTCCCCGATCAAGGCAAATCCGCGGACTGGGAGTGTGAGGGGATTTTCCGACACGGCATCCTGCCGTGGCGGAAAACGCCGCACATCCATGTGCGGCGCCCTACGGGTCTGGAAATTGCGCTGGTATTCAAAGACTCCCAAGAGCTTCCAACAGAATGTCATCCCGAACGCAGTGAGGGATCTCGCTTCGTTGCCCGTGCATGGCATGTAAAAACAGATCCCTCGCTGCGCCCGGGATGACATTCTGTTGGGTACGCGAAAGGCGGTTGGACATTCAAAAAAGACAAAGCCTTTGCTTCTGAAAATAGGCTCGGCAGCCGCATTGCGTGGAGACCCGGAGGGCGGCGCGCATGGATGCGCGCCGTTTTTCGCCACGGCATGGATGCCGTGTCGAAAAATCCCGTCGAGCTTGCCGACGGCAGGTTAGCTTCGTCGGGGAAGGCCGTTTTCTTTGGTTCGTTTCTTTTGGGCCAGCAAAAGAAATGAACCCGCCGAAGGCGGAAGCTTTTGCTTCCCCCAGAATCAATCGGTACTTCACCAAGACGAAACCTCGAAAACCGGACGCGCTTCAATCCCGCTTCGGCATCCGAACGATCCGCGTCCCGCTAGCCCGGTCGTGCCAGGTCAATCGTCCGCGATCGACCCACGCCCACCAGAAGCCGAGCCCGGCCACCAGCAGGGATAGCGTCCCGACCGCATAACGTCCCCACAGCGCGCCGCGCGTCGGTGCGCCGCCGTTGCTGGCGACGACACGGAGCCGCCACGGCCGCATCCCCAGCGTCTGTCCCCCGCGGCGCCAGCTGACGGTCGCGTACAGCCCGGTGACGATCCAGCACACCAGCCACAGCAGCCACTGCAGCAGGCTGAAGGGACCGATGTTGTGGCGCACGTCGCCGCTGACGGCGACGTCGAGCAGGACGAAGGGCACCGCTGCCAGGAACCACAGCGCCATCACCGGTAGCAGGTCGTACAGCAGCGACAGCAGGCGACGGCCGACGAGGGCGGCGGGCTGGTGCGTGCTGGCGGCGGCAGTGGCGTCCATTCGCGCAAGGATAGCGGCTCAGACCGCCACGATTGACCCCGCCGCAAGCCGCTCCCGCGACAATTCCGCGGGCGGGATCGATAAGCTGTGCCGATGCCGAGCACCACGCCCGCCGAACGTCGCCAGCGCGCGCAGCAATTGCCGCCGCTGCGCGACGCCGATGCCGACGCGATCAACGGCTTCCTCGACGCGCTGTGGGCGGAAACCGGCGCCGCGCGGCAGACCCTGGACGGCTATCGCCGCGACCTGGAAGGCCTTGCGCGCTGGCGCGACGGCCACGCCGGCGGACTGGCGGCGGTCGATCGCGCGGCCCTGTTCGACTATCTCGCGCGGCGCACGCAGGACGGCTACTCGGCGCGCAGCAACGCGCGCCTGCTCACCGCGCTGCGCGCGTTCTTCGCCCACCTGCGCCGGCGCGGCGTGCGCGAGGACGATCCGGTCGCGCTGATCGATCCGCCGCGGCTGCCGCGCTCGCTGCCCAAGGCGATCGCCGAGGCTCAGGTCGACGCACTGCTGGCTGCCCCGGACGTCTCCACGCCCGCCGGCCTGCGCGACCGCGCCATGCTGGAGCTGATGTACGCCTGCGGCCTGCGCGTGAGCGAACTGGTCGGCCTGCCGGTCAACGGCGTCAACCTGCGCCAGGGCGTGCTGCGAGTGATGGGCAAGGGCAGCAAGGAGCGGCTGGTGCCGCTGGGGGAGGAAGCGCAGCACTGGCTCGAGCGCTATCTGCGCGAGGCGCGCCCCGTGCTGTCCGGTGGCAAGCCGGTGCCGCGCGACGAAG
The DNA here is from genome assembly GCA_023423855.1 of Pseudomonadota bacterium. GTDB lineage: Bacteria > Pseudomonadota > Gammaproteobacteria > Xanthomonadales > Xanthomonadaceae > Luteimonas. The sequence continues at coordinate 2,902 of JAFAEU010000039.1, forward strand.
CGATCGACGACGCGCCGCTGTTCATCACGCCCGGGCGCACCAAGCCCAGTCGGCAGCAGTTCTGGGCAACGGTGAAGAAGTCCGCCGTCGCGGCCGGCATCGACCCGGAGAAGATCAGCCCCCACGGCCTGCGCCACAGCTTCGCCACCCACCTGCTCAACCACGGCGCCGACCTGCGCGCGCTGCAGATGCTGCTCGGCCACAGTTCGCTGTCGACCACGCAAATCTATACCCTCGTCGCACGCGAGAAGCTCAAGCAACTGCACGCGAAGCACCATCCGCGCGGCTGAGGCGTTGACCGCAATCACCGTGGCCCCGGCGACCCACGCCCGACAGGCACGGCGCAGCCGTCACTTCAAATTGTCATCCCGAGCGCCGCGAGGGATCTTGCTCCTGACGGTGCGGCAATCGGATGCGGGATCCCTCGCGGCGCTCGGGATGACCCCCCAGCATGCCGCCTCATGAAATACGGTTGCTGCATTGCGGCAGGTATCGCAGCGACAGCAGTGTTAGCGTTAACATTCCATCTGCGGGGAACGCCACACCATGACGCATCCGTCCCGTCGCCGTCCTGCCTGCGGCCAGCGCCGCCTGCTCGCCTCCGTACTCGCCCTCGCCATTGCCTGGCCTGCCGCAGCGGCAGCCGAAGCACCGGTGCTCAACGAGCTGGAGTACTTCAGCAAGCGCGGCCTCGACGTGCTGGTGTTCAACAACTACTACGACGGCCTGTTCAGCGACTCCAAGATCGCGGGCGTGGAACTGATCCACCACGGCGTGCGCACCGCCACCAACGGCGACGTGCGCCTGAGCGCCACGCCGGAACAGTGGGACCCGGTGGCGCTGATGGTCGACCGCAAGGTGGACGCGCGCACCGGCACCATCACCACCCGGCTGGGCTATCCCGACGAGAAGTTCGAGTACGACATCCGAGTGTCGCCGGCGGGCAAGGGCGTGCGGGTGCAGGTGGTGTTTGACAGGCCGCTGCCGAAGGCGCTGGAAGGGCGCGCGGGTTTCAATCTCGAATTCCTGCCGTCGGCGTACTGGGGCAAGACCTGGCTGACGGAGCGGGGCAGCGGCCAGCTGCCGCTGTATCCGGCCGGGCCCAGCGGGCGTGACGCCGCCGGCGCGACGGTCCGCCTGCCGATGGCGACCGGCCGCACCCTGACGCTGGCGCCCGAAGATCCGCAGCGCCGCGTCACCATCGCCTCCGGCGACGGCGAACTGGACGTGTACGACGGCCGCAACCAGGCGCAGAACGGCTGGTACGTGGTGCGCGGCCTGCTGCCGGCGAACAAGACCGGCACCGTGCTGGAGTGGACCGTCGAGGGCAGCACCGTGCCCGGCTGGACGCGCGAGACCGTCATCGGCCATTCGCAGGTCGGCTACCACCCGGCGCAGCGCAAGGTCGCGGTGCTGGAGAACGACCGCAACGCCGCCGCGCCCGGCCGCGCGCGCCTGCTGCGCATCGACGCCGACGGCCGCGGGCACGAGGCGCATGCCGCCGACGCGCAGCATTGGGGGCCGTACCTGCGTTACGAGTACTACACCTACGACTTCTCCGACGTCCGCGAGCCGGGCATCTACGTGATCGAGGCCGCGGGCCAGCGCACAAGCGCCTTCCGGATCGCCGCCGACGCCTACGCCGCTGCATGGCACCCCACGCTTGACGTGTTCTTCCCGGTGCAGATGGACCACATGTTCGTCAACGAGGCCTACCGCGTCTGGCACGGCCGCTCGCACATGGATGACGCGCGCCAGGTGCCGCCGAACAAGGCGCATTTCGACCTGTTCGGGCAGGGGCCGGATCTCGATTCCCCGTTCCAGCCGGGCGAGCACATCCCCGGGCTGAACTACGGCGGCTGGTACGACGCCGGCGATTTCGACATCCGCACGCAGACGCATTACGCCACGGTCCTGTCCCTGGTCGACACCTGGGAACAGTTCCGCCCCGAGCGCGACGAAACCAGCATCGACCAGAAAAAACAGCACGTCGAGATCCACCGGCCCGACGGCGTGCCCGACCTGCTGCAGCAGATCGAGCACGGCACCCTGGCGCTGATCGCCCAGCATC
>JAFAEU010000042.1 GCA_023423855.1 Pseudomonadota bacterium
CTTGGTGAAGTGCCAGACCGCACCCAGCCGCGGCGACACGCTGGTCTCGGTCAGGCCGGCGACGGCGACGCCCGGGTTGTCGCCGGCGAAGATGCCGTCGAGCTCGGGTTCAAGGTCGTAGTAGTCCACGCGCAGCGCCGGCACCAGCCGGAACGCGCCGTCGGCGAAGGCGATCTCGTCCTGCAGGTACAGCGCGGCGGTCGTGGTCTTGCTGACCGGGAAGTCGCGCACCGGGAAGTCGTCCGGCGGCATGTTCGGCGTCTGCACGCCGGTCAGCGGGAACGTGCGCAGGCCGTCGCGCTTCTGCTTCGTTTCGGTCCGCGACACGTCCAGGCCCCAAGCGAGGTCGTGCACGACGGCATCGCCCAGCGCCTTGCGGAAGTTCAGCTGCAGCCCATACAGGCGCTGGTCGAAGTTGAAGCTGCGCTCGCGGATGTCGCGCAGCGTCGGCGCCGGCAGCGTGCGTTCCTCGACGGTGTACTGGGTGGTCTCGCTGTCCTGGCGGTAGACCTGCCAGTCGATCGCGTCGGCGAAGCCGTCGAGTCCGTCGATCTCGTGCGCGAACGACACCCGCGCGCGGGTCTGCTTGTCGTGCGCGGCGACGCGGGTGTTGGTGGCGCCGGTCAGCGCCTGGAAGCCCTGCGAGGTCAGCATGTCGGTGTCGGCGATGTCCTCGTTGCCTTCCACCGTCAGCCGGAAGCGCTGTTGTTGCGACGGCGCATATACCAGCTTGGCCAGCAGGCTGCGGCCGTCGCGCTCCTGCGGGTTCGGCAGGGTGCGCGCGCTGCCGGTGCCGCCGACCTCGCCCATGTTCTCGGTTTCCCGTCCCTGGCGATGATTCACCGCAACCATGCCCGACCAGCGCTCGCCGCCGAAGGCCGCGGTGGCGCCGCCGGACAGTCCGTTCCAGTCGGTCTCGAAACCGAGCTTGAAGCCGAAGTAGGCGTCCTTGCCGGCCTCCAGATAGTCCGAAGGATCCTTGGTGATGAACGACACGGTGCCGCCGAGGGCATCCGAGCCGTAGAGCGAACTGGTGGGGCCGCGCACCACTTCCACGCGCTTGAGCGTGTCGAGGTCGACGAAGTTGCGGTTGGCGTTGGAGAAGCTGCCGATCGAGAACGCATCCGACACCACGATGCCGTCGGTCTGGATGCGCACGCGGTTGCCGCCGAGGCCGCGGATGCGGATGTCGCCGATGCCGAAGCGGCCGAAGTTCTCGCTGACGGTGATGCCCGGTTCGTAGCGGAACAGGTCGCGCAGGTCGCGCACCAGCAGTTCGTCCATGCGCTCGCGGGTGACGACGTCGACCGTGTTCGGCACGTCGGTGATCGCGCGCTCGGTGCGGGTGGCGGTCACGACCACACGGTCGAAATCGGCGGCATCGGCGGGGACGGCGGTATCGGTGGAGGTCTCGGCCAGCGCGAGTCGCGGCAGCGCCGCGACCAGCGCGGCGGCAAGCAGGGTGGGACGCATGGGCAGTCTCGATGGTCTTGTGGTTCGAGGCTGGCTGGCATCCCGCACGGCAGGCGTGGCGGTGGCTTGCGGGCCTTGGGAGAGAAACGGAACCCGCGCGGCCGGTCGCCGCCGATCACGGCGACGCCCGGCTGCGGGTGATGCAGCGACTTACTTGGTGAGGATCAGCTTGTCGTTGCGCGTATGCCGCAGGCGGTAGGTCTCGTTGCCGTGGCGGATGCGCAGTTCGCGCTGTCCCTGCAGCAGGCGCAGGCTGTCGATCTCGAGCGTCTGCGGCAGCGCGCGGCCGCGGTCCTGCCCCGCATCGGCCGGGGCGGCGGAAATCGGGAAGGTCTCTTGGCTCACGAGCATTGCGGCGTTCCTCACCAGTCGGGAATAACAATGCTAATGATTCTCATTTATCTGTCAACCGGTGGATGGCTTCGATAGGCATTTTCTATTGTCAGTGAATTCAAATGTCGTCATCCCCGCGAAGACGGGGACCCAGTGTCTTTGTTTTTCAAAGACTTGAAGACGCTGGATCCCCGCCTTCGCGGGGATGACGACCTTAAAGGGGATGACGGCCTTGAGCACGGCCCCGCCCCTCAGCGCGTCACCGCCTCCAGTCGCCGCCAGACCTGCTCGTCGAAGCGCTCGGACAGCTGCAGCGCCCCAAGGTTTTCAAGCAGTTGCGCCGGCCGGCTCGCCCCCAGCAGGACCGTCGAGACGTAGGGGTTGGCCAGGCACCAGGCGATCGCCAGCGGCGCCGGGGCGACGCCCAGCTCGGCGGCCAGCGCGGTGAACCGGCGCGCTCGCTCGATCCGCGACGCGGCCAGCTTGTCCCGGCGCAGCGGGTCGTCCTCGCCCAGCTGCGCGAAGCGGCTGTCGCCGGGCACGCCCGCGTTGTACTTGCCGCTCAGCAGGCCCGAGGCCAGCGGCGACCAGACCGTGGTGCCGATTCCATGCTCGGCGTACAGCGGCGCGTATTCGAGTTCGACGCGGTCGCGGTGCAGCAGGTTGTACTGCGGCTGCTCCATCGTCGGCGCGTGCAGGTGGTGCGTGCGCGCGACGTGGATGGCGTCGCGGATCAGCGCCGCGGGCCATTCCGAAGTTCCCCAGTACAGCACCTTGCCCTGCCGGACCAGCGCGTCCATCGCCCACACGGTTTCCTCGACCGGGGTATCGGCATCAGGCCGGTGGCAGAAGAACAGGTCGAGGTAGTCCACGCGCAGGCGCCCGAGCGCGTCGTGGCAGGCGTCGCGCACGTGCTTGCGCGACAGGCCGGCCTGGGTGGGGCGCGGATCGGCCGCCGAACCGAAGCGCACCTTGCTCGACACGCAGAAGCCGTCGCGCGGCAGGCGCAGGTCGGCGATCACGTCGCCGACCACCCGCTCGGCCTCGCCGTGCGCGTAGTTCTCGGCGTTGTCGAAGAAGTTGATGCCGTGGTCCCAGGCGAGCGCGACCAGCTCGCGCATCTCGCCGCGGCCCAGGCGCGCGCCGGCCGTCAGCCAGGCGCCGAGCGACAGCGCCGACAGCTGCAGGCCCGAGCCCCCGAGGCGGCGATAGCGCATGGTCGTCTCCGCTTGCGGTGTCCGCGGACAGTCTATGCGAGGCGCATCGCCGGGCGCATGCGCAAGCGGGCGGCGCGGTATCCTCGCCGCAGTCCGTCGACCGGCCTTCCAGCGCAATGCAGGAACCTTCCTCCCTCAAGCGCGTGCTCGCCACCCTGTTCGGGCGGCCCGACGAGGTCATGCTCGAACTCGGCGCCGGCGGCGAGCTGCTGGTCGCCAAGGTGCGGGCGCTGCTGTCGCTGCTGGTGCTGGCGCTGCCGCTGGTCGCGGGCCTGGGCGGGGTGGACACCGCGCAGACGCTGGTCGGGCTCGGCGTCGCCGTGTTCGTCAACGTCATGGCGCAGATCTGGCTCGCGCTCGCGCGCAACCACCGCCGCCACCACTGGCTGCCCTACGCCACCGGCACCTGGGACATCACCGCCACCAGCGGGGTGCTGGTGCTGCTCGCGCTGGACGATCCCGCGTCCGGCCTCAACAGCATGATCGTGTGGTGCTTCTACCTGCTCGCGATCGCGATGACCGCGTTGCGCAACGACGGCCGGCTGACGCTGTACGTGGGCAGCCTCGCCATCGTCCAGTACGCGCTGCTGGTCGCCGCGGTGCTGGCGCTGGCGCCACGGCCGCTGCTGTCGATCGACTACGGCACGGTCAGCCTCGGCGGGCAGGCCGAGCGCCTGGTCCTGCTGCTGATGATGACGCTGCTCACCAGCACTATCGTCTACCGCATGCAACGCCTGATCGAGATGTCCGGCCGCGACGGGCTCACCGGCGCGCCCAACCGCGCCTGGCTGCTGCAGCGCCTGCCGCGCATGTTCGAGGCCGCGCGCCGCGACGGCTGCTCGCTGAGCATCGGCCTGGTCGACATCGACCATTTCAAGCGCGTGTACGAGGAAATCGGCCACATCGGCGGCGACCGCGCGATCCGCCACGTGGCAGAGCACCTGCGCGGCATGCTCGGCGACGACGAGCACCTGGCGCGCATCGGCGGGCAGGAGTTCGTGCTGGTGCTGCAC
>JAFAEU010000131.1 GCA_023423855.1 Pseudomonadota bacterium
CATCCGCACCGCGCGCAAGACCTGCGCGATGCGGATGCGCGGCGTGACGAAGTCCCACAGCAGCACCGCCGCGAACACCGCGTAGGCGGCGATGACGTAGCCGGCGTAGGTCATGGCGCGGCCCCCGCCAGCTTGCGCACCCAGTCCTTGCCGGCCTCGCGCGCCAGGTTGTCGGCGCGCGCGCGCGCCAGCAGCGAACCGATCGCCCAGAACTTGGTGCCCACGATCATCCACAGCAGCGGCGGGATATGCTCGCGTCCATCGACGACTCGCCGAAGACGCGGATCGTCTGTCCCTGGTGCAGCGAGTTCCACCACACCACCGAGTAGCGGATGATCGGCAGCATCACCACGCCGACCACCGCCAGCAGCGACGCCGCGCGCGCGGCACTGCGCCGGTCCTCGATCGCCGCATACAGGCCGATCACGCCGAAATACAGGAACAGCAGCACCAGCTGCGAGGTCAGGCGCGGGTCCCAGTCCCACCAGGTGCCCCACATCGGCTTGCCCCAGATGCTGCCGGTGGCCAGGGTGATGACGGTGAACGCGGCGCCGATCGGCGCGCAGGCCATGGACAGGATCTCGCACAGCTTGATCCGCCACACCAGCGCGATCGCGCCGTAGAGCGCCATCAGCGCGAACATCGCCATGCTCATCCAGGCGCTGGGCACGTGGATGTAGAGGATGCGGAAGCTGTCGCCCTGCTGGTAATCCGCCGGGACCACGAACAGCGCCCCGTACAGCCCGATCCCCATCGTCAGCAGCGCCAGCGCGTAGGCCCACGGCGCCCAGCGCGCCGCGAAGCGGTCGAAGCAGGGGGGCGACCCGAGCTGGTGGAACCAGCGCACCACCGGGTTCATGTTGGACATCAGGGCTTCGCTCGCTGGGGGAGGGACCGCAGGGCGGTCGGACGACCGCGTTCGGGTGGCCGTCCTGGCTAAGTCTCTATTTTTTCAGACTCGGCCGGTGCGGCCAAGCCTCGGGGATGGGACAGGATGCCCCACTGCGGCCGGAACTGCATGCAAGTGCCTCCAGGCGGATGCTCCGCGACATCCAGCCGCGGGCCTGTCATCCCGAACCAAGCCTGCCCCAGCCTGTCATCCCGAGCGCAGCGAGGGATCTCTTCTGTCCGGAGGCGCTGCGTCGCCGAGATCCCTCGCTGCGCTCGGGCTGACAGGGTCAAACAGGCCGTGGTCATTCATCGTGCTGGGAATGACAGGGGTCGGGGCGTCGTGCGTCACTCCGAGGCGATCCGGATCGCAGTGGCTGCCGCGACCGGCGCCAGCACCAGCGCCAGCAGCAGCCCGGCGCCGAGCAGCAGCAGGCCGCCGGAAGGGTCATGGCCCTGCGCCGCGGCCGCGACGCTGCCGGCGCCGAACACCAGCACCGGCACGTACAGCGGTAGCGCCAGCAGCGCCAGCAGCACGCCAGCGCGGCGCATGCCCACCGTCAGCGCCGAGACCACCGCGCCGAGCAGGCTCAGCAGCGGCGTGCCCAGCGCCAGCGCCAGCAGCAGCACCGGCCACAGCGTGCGCGGCAGGTACAGCAGTTCGGCCAGCAGCGGCACGGCCAACAGCAGTGGTGCGGCCGTCGTCAGCCAGTGCATCAGCGTGCGCACCAGCACCAGCCAGGCCAGGGGCACCGGGGCGAGGCGCCATTGCTCCAGCGAGCCGTCCTCGGCATCGCCGCGGAACAGCGTATCCAGCGCCAGCAGGCCCGACAGCAGCACCGCGACCCACAGCACGCCGGGCGCGGCGCGCGCGAGCAGTTCGCGTTCCGCGCCCATCGCCAGCGCGAACAGCACCACGACCAGGATCGCGAACAGCGCCGGCTGCAGGGCGTCGCCGCGGCGGCGCCAGAGCAGGCGCAGGTCGCGCACGACGAGCGCGAGCGCAGAGGACAACAGGGTCGGGGCGCCGGTGGACACGGTCAGGCGCCTTCCGGCTGTGCGGGGCCGACGCCGTCGAGCAGCAACAGGCGGGTGCGCACCGGGGGCGCGGCGTAGGCGCCGTGGGTGGTGACCAGCGCCCCGCCGCCGGCGTCGAGGTGCGCGCGCACCATGCGGTTGACCAGCTCGATGCCGGGCAGGTCGAGGTTGGCGTAGGGCTCGTCGAGCAGCCACAGCGGCGCCCGCGACAGCCACAGCCGCGCCAGCGACAGGCGCTTGCGCTGGCCGGCCGAGAGCGTGCGCGCGAGCGCGTCCTCGTAGCCGGCCAGGCCGACGATGGCGAGCGCATCCGCGTAGCCGATCGACGGACGCCGGCCGAGCAGGCCGCACAGGTACTGCAGGTTTTCCAGCGCGCCGAGATCGGCCTTCAGGCCGGGCAGGTGACCGAGGTAGGCGAGGTGCGCGGCGCGCGAGGACGCGCCGGCGGGCGTGCCGGAAATCCGCACCTCGCCGCGTTCGCCGTCGAGCAGGCCGGCCAGCACCCGCAGCAGGGTGGTCTTGCCGGCGCCGTTGCCGCCCTGGACCAGCATCGCCTCGCCCGCCTCGACGCTGAAGTCCAGCGGGCCGAACACGGGTCGGTCGTTGCGCGCGAAGCCGAGGCCGCGCACGTCGATCAGCGGTGCAGCGGCGGCGAAAGTGTGTGGCATGGCGGAAGCTTCGGCCCGGGATCGGCCATTGCCGTCATTTTAGCCAGTCGACGTAGTCGTCGTCGGACACGCCCTCCGGCTTGCGTGCATCCATGCGCAGGCGCACGGGTTCACCCGGCCGCCACCACAGCGTGCCGAGCTGTCCGAACCGTCGCGACAGGCCGTCGAACCCCTCGCTGCTCATGCCCATCACCAGCCAGCTGGGCTCGCGCCAGGTGCGGTTGCGCGCGGACGCGAAGGCGGGCCGGAACGGATAACCGCCGGCGGCGAGGGCCGCGTGCAGGGCGTCGTCGGCGCGACGGTTTTCCTCGGGCCCGCGCTGGATCGACAGCGGGTTCCAGGCCGACAGCGCGCCGAACGATGTCGCGTCGGGATAGGCCAGTTCGAGCCCCGGCGTCGGCAGGCCGATGATGATGTCGTGCCAGCTGCCATCGTGCTGCCAGCGGTATTCCGCGGACAGGAAGGCGAGCAGAAGCTCGGCGACGCGGGCGTCGCCGAGTGGCGGGGCGGGCGTCGGCATCGAACAGGTTTAACCCATCGGACCCGAAACGTAAACTGCATGGCCCCACGCGAGTCTCGTGAATCCGGTCCCGTCGATGATCCAGACCAAACTGCCGAAGGTCGGCACCACCATCTTCACCGTGATGTCGCAGCTGGCGCAGGAGCATGGTGCGGTCAATCTCGGGCAGGGTTTTCCCGACTTCTCCGTACCGCAGCGTCTGGTGGAGGAACTCGACCGCGCGATGCGCGACGGCCACAACCAGTACGCGCCGATGACCGGCGTGCCGGCGCTGCGCCAGGCGATTGCGGCCAAGACCGAGCGTGTCTACGGCCATCGTCCCGACGCCGACGGCGAAATCACCGTCACCAGCGGCGCGACCGAGGCGATTTTCAACGCGATCCACGCGGTGGTGCGTGCAGGCGACGAGGTGATCGTGCTCGATCCCTGCTACGACTGCTACGAGCCGGCGATCGACCTGGCCGGCGCCCGCGCCGTGCACGTGCCGCTCGACCCGCGCACGTTCGCGCCCGACTGGCAGCGCGTGCGCGTCGCGATCACGCCGCGCACGCGCATGCTGATGATCAACAGCCCGCACAATCCGTCCGGGGCGATGCTGTCGGCCGACGACATGCGCGAGGTCGGGGCAATCCTCGAAGGCACCGGGATCTACCTGCTGTCGGACGAGGTCTACGAGCACATCGTCTACGACGGCGCCAGCCACGAATCTGCCCTGTACTACCCGGAACTGCGCGAGCGCGCCTTCGTCATCTCGAGTTTCGGCAAGACCTACCACTGCACCGGCTGGAAGGTCGGCTACGCCATCGCGCCGCCGGCCCTGAGCGCCGAGCTGCGCAAGGTCCACCAATACAACACGTTCTGCACGTTCAACCCGGCGCAGGCGGCCTTCGCCGAGATGATCGAGGCCGAACCCGGGCATTACGAGGAACTCGGCGCCTTCTACCAGGCCAAGCGCGACCGCTTCCGCGAACAGCTGCTGGGCACCCGCTTCCGCCCGCTGGCGGTGCCGGGCGGCTATTTCCAGCTGGTCGACTATTCCGCGGTGAGCGATCTGGACGATGTCGAATTCAGCCGCTGGCTCACCATCGAGCATGGCGTCACCGGCATTCCGCTGTCGCCGTTCTACGAGACCCCGCCGGCCGGCCAGCGCCTGCTGCGGCTGTGCTTCGCCAAGAACGAGGCGACGCTGGATGCGGGCATCGAGCGGCTGGCGCGGCTCTGAACCGCTGCGGCGCCAGGCCCGGAAAATCGGGCCGGGTGCAGCAAGCCGGGCGTAGTCTGGGCCGCACATCGAACTTATGGCGCCCGATGGCGTCAAAACCCGCATGAAGACCGTCAATCTGTTCGCACTGACCATTGCCCTGGCCGTCACCGGCCTGCTGGCATGGTT
>JAFAEU010000203.1 GCA_023423855.1 Pseudomonadota bacterium
GCAACCTGCAGCTCAACCTCAACAGCGAGAAGGTGGACCTGGAAAGCGTCAGCGGCAACATCGTGCTGCGCGGCCGCATCGGCGGCGAGATCTCGGCCGAAACCGTGTCCGGCGACATCCGCATCGACACCCGCGGCGAGGCCACGCGCCGGCTGAGCACCAGCAGCGTGTCGGGCGACGCCAGCTACACCGGCGGCCTCGCCGAGGGTGGCCGGATCAGCGCCGAATCGGTCAGCGGCGACATCCGCCTGGCGCTGCCGAAGTCGCTGTCGGCGCGCGTCCAGGCCGAGAGCTTCAGCGGCACGCTGTCCGCGCCCGGCGTCAGCATCAACAAACCAAAGTACGGGCCCGGTTCGAGCTTCGAGCACACCTTCGGCGCGGGTTCGGGGGAGATCAAGCTGGAGACGTTCTCGGGCGATGCGGAACTGGTGCTGGAGTAGCCCCGGTCGCCTGTCGCGGTCCGCATCGCGCTGTCCGTTGCGCGGTGAAGGCGCCCGTGCCGTCATCCCGCCGAAAGCGCCTGCGCCGTCATCCCGTCGAAGGCCCTACGTGTCGTCATCCCGGCTTTCGCCGGGATGACGATGTGTGTCAATGCATTTTGATGTTTTAAACATCACTATTGAACTTTTCAGCTTGCATAAGCAAGTCTGAAAGCCGCATCATGACCGCCTCGCACAGGCCGTCCCCATGATCACCGCCCCCCAGCTCCGCGCCGCGCGCGCCCTGCTCGGCATCGACCAGCGCAGGCTGGCCGAACTGGCCGGCGTCTCGCTGCCCACGATCCAGCGCATGGAGGCCAGCGACGGCACCGTGCGCGGCGTGGTCGGGACCCTGACCAAGGTCGTCGACGCACTCGATGCCGCGGGCGTCGAACTGATCGGCAACGATCAACCCAGCCAGGGCCGCGGCCGCGGCGTGCGCCTGAAGGAACCGCCGGCCGCCTGAGCCATGTCGAGCTTCGACCGCCGCCAGTACCTGCGCATGTTCGAACCGAAGCTGTTCACCGTGCTTCGGGAAGGCTACGGCTTGCAGGCGTTCAAGGCCGATGCGATCGCCGGCCTCACCGTTGCGATCGTCGCGCTGCCGCTGGCGATGGCGCTCGCAATCGCGTCCGGCACCACGCCGGAAAAGGGCCTGCACACCGCGATCGTCGCCGGCTTCCTGATCTCCGCGTTCGGCGGCTCGCGCGTGCAGATCGGCGGGCCGACCGCGGCCTTCATCCCGGTCGTGTTCGTGGTGATCCAGACCTTCGGCTACGGCGGCCTGATCCTGTGCACCCTGCTCGCGGGGCTGATGCTGATCGCCGCCGGGCTGCTGCGGCTGGGTACGCTGATGAAGTACATGCCGCAGCCGGTGATCACCGGCTTCACCGCCGGCATCGCGGTGAGCATCTTCTCCAGCCAGGTCAAGGACGCGCTGGGACTGCGCATGGACGAGGTGCCGGCGGAATTCTTCGAACGCTGGGCCGCCTACGGCAAGCACTTCGCCACCACCCAGCCGGCGGCGCTGGCGATGACCGTGCTCGGGCTGGCGGTGATCGTCGGCCTGCGCCGCTGGCGGCCGAAGTGGCCCGGCTTCCTGATCGCGCTGTTGGCCTGCACCCTGGCCACCACGCTGTTCGCGCTGCCGGCCGAAACCATCGGCACGCGCTTCGGCGAGCTGCCGGCCTCGCTGCCGAGCTTCGACTTCCCGCGCATCCCCTTCGAGCGCACCTTCGAACTGCTGCCGAGCGCATTCACCATCGCCTTCCTCGCGGGCGTGGAGTCGCTGCTGTCGGCGGTGGTCGCCGACGGCATGACCGGCGGCCGCCACCGCTCCAACGGCGAGTTGCTCGCGCAGGGCGTGGCCAACGTCGGCTCGGCGCTGTTCGGCGGGCTGCCGGCGACCGGCGCGATCGCGCGCACTGCCACCAACATCCGCTCCGGCGGACGCACGCCCGTCGCCGGCATCCTGCACGCGGGCTACCTGCTGCTGTTCATGCTGCTGCTGGCGCCGCTGATGCGCTACGTGCCGCTGGCGGCGCTGGCCGCGGTGCTGCTGGTGGTGGCCTGGAACATGAGCGAGGCGGAGAATTTCCGCAACACGCTGTCGGCGCCGTGGGGCGATCGCCTGGTGCTGCTGCTGACCTTCTTCCTCACCGTGCTGCTCGACCTGACCATCGCGATCCAGGCCGGCATCGTGCTCGCGGCCTTCGTCTTCATGTTCCGCATGGCCGAGGCGGTGGAAGTGAGCTCGGGCGTGCGCACCGTACTCGATGAGAGCGGCGACGATGACCTGCAAGCCGGCGATCCCGCGCGCGACATCGACCTCGACCAGCGCGCGAAGCTGCCCGAAGGCGTCGAGGCCTACCAGATCGGCGGGCCGCTGTTCTTCGGCGCGGCCAATCGCCTGGACAACCTGCTTGACCAGTTCTTCGAGCCGCCCAAGGTACTGATCCTGCGCATGCGGCTCGTGCCAGTGATCGACGCCAGCGGCGTGCACGCGCTGAAGAAACTGGCCGGGCGCTGCCACCGCAAGGGCATCGTGCTGATCGTGTCCGGGCTGCAGGAACAACCGAACCGGGTGATCGCGAAGATGGGGCTGGAGGACGGTCCGGGCGAACTGCATTTCGCCTCGAACTTCGAGCGGGCGCTGAAGATGGCCGAATCGATCGCCGGGTAGCATGCGCCGCGCTGACGGGCGGCTTCCCCGGACCACGGCTTCGTCATCCCGGCTTGCGCCGCGATGACGAAGCATGGAGAAGCGACCGATCCTGCGTGAATCCGGCAGAATGTCGCCATGCCCGGAACCTCCCCCGTTTCAGCACTGACCATCGCCGGCTCCGATTCCGGCGGCGGCGCCGGCATCCAGGCCGACCTCAAGACCTTCGCCGCCCACGGCGTGCACGGCCTGTCGGCGATCGCGGCGCTGACCGCGCAGCACACGCGCGGTGTCACCGCCGTGCACGTGCCGCCGGTGGACTTCCTGCGCGCCCAGATCGACGCCTGCTTCGACGACTTCGACATCGGCGCGGTCAAGCTGGGGATGCTGGCCAACGCCGCCGTCATCCATGCGGTCGCCGATACGCTGCAGGCGCACGCGCCACGCTTCCTCGTCCTCGACCCGGTGATGGTGGCGACCTCCGGCGCCAAGCTGCTGGAGGACGATGCGCTGGACGCGCTGCGCACGCGCCTGATCCCGCGCGCCGACCTGCTGACGCCCAACATCCCCGAGGCGGAACTGCTCACCGGCCTGCGGATCGAAGCGGCCGCCGATGCGGAGCGCGCCCTGGAGGCCCTGCTCGCGCTGGGCGCGAAAGCGGTGCTGCTCAAGGGCGGCCATCTCGACGAAGGCGGAGAGGTCGTCGACCGCTATCGGGATGCGACCACCGACGCAAGCTTCGTCCACGCCCGCCTGTCGCTGGAGGGCCACGGCACCGGCTGCACCCTGGCCTCGGCGGTCGCGGCGAACCTCTGCCTCGGACTACCGATGGCGCAGGCGGTCGCCGCCGCCGCGGACTATGTCGGGCGGGCGCTGCGGCAGGGTTACCGGCCGGGCCGTGGCGAGGTGCGCGTGCTCGATCACCTCGGCGCGGCGCGGACGACATGAGCCCGGCAATCGCTGCGCACGAGTTCGAGGCCGCGGGCAGCGACGGCCACGCCTGGCGCGTGCTTGCCCGCATTCCGCCCGAACCGCGGCGGGCGCTGCTCTGGCTGCCCGCGCTCGGCGTCGCGGCGCGGCACTACCTGGGCTTCGCGGATGCGCTGGCGGCGCGCGGGATTGCGGTGTTCCTGCACGAATGGCGCGGCAGCGGCTCCAGCAGCCTGCGCGCCGGCGACGGGCGGGACTGGGGCTATCGCGAACTGCTGGTGCAGGACATTCCCGCCAGCAAGGCAGTGCTCAACCGCCTGCTGCCGGGCGGGGTGGAGCGCATCGTCGGCGGCCACAGCCTGGGGGGCCAACTCGCATGCTGCCGCCTCGCGCTGGCGCCGGGCACGGCCGACGCGCTGTGGCTGGTCGCCAGCGGCGCGCCCTACTGGCGCGCGTTCCCGCTGCCGCACAAGGCCTGGCTTCCGTTCGCGTACCGGTTCCTGCCGTGGCTGGCGCGGGTCAACGGCGCGCTGCCCGGGCGCCGCATCGGCTTCGGCGGCAACGAGGCCGCGGGCGTGATCCGCGACTGGGCGCGCACGGCGATCAGCGGGCGCTATGCCGCGGACGGCCTCGCGCAGGACCTCGAGGCCGGCATGGCCCGGCTCACGCAGCCGGTGCGCGCCCTGCTGCTGGTGGACGACTGGCTGGCGCCGCGTCCGTCGCTCGACTTCCTGCTGTCGAAGCTGCCGGAGAGCGAGGTGCAGGCGGTGTGCCTCGATGCCGACGGCGCCGGGACGAAACCCGACCACTACGCCTGGATGCGCCAGCCGGCGGCGGTGGCCGACTGGCTCGTTGCCGAGCCTCCGGTTGCTCGGGACCTGTGATCGATCCGCCCCGGCAAGACCCTGGGGAACCTCCGAACGACCGCCGTCATCCCCGCGAAGGCGGGGATCCATGGACGTTAAGCCGCTGAAAATCAGGTCCATGGATTCCCGCTTTCGCGGGAATGACGATCAAGGGCGACCTGTTCAGACCTTCCTTATCGTCATCCCCGCGAAGCCTGCCCCGCGCAGGCGCGGGCAGGCTTCGCGGGGACGACGATGTGCAAACGATTCGGCCGAAAACGCTCTAGCCGGCGTCGGCGTAACCCTCCGGATTCATCGACTGCCAGCGCCAGGCGTCGCGGCACATCGCGTCGACATCGTACTCGGCGCGCCAGCCGAGCAGGTCCTGCGCAAGCGACGGATCGGCGTAGACCTCGGCGACGTCGCCGGCGCGGCGGGCGACGATCTCGTACGGCACCGCCCGCCCCGAGGCGCGCTCGAAGGCCTGCACCAGCTGCAGCACGCTCACGCCGACGCCGGTGCCGAGGTTGACGGTGAAGCCCTTGCCGCTGCGCTCGAGCGCATCGAGCGCGTCTGCGTGCTCGCGCGCCAGGTCGACGACGTGGATGTAGTCGCGCACGCCGCTGCCGTCGACCGTCGGCCAGTCGCCGCCGAACACGCTCAGCCTCTCGCGCCGGCCCACCGCCACCTGGCAGATGTAGGGCATCAGGTTGTTCGGGATGCCGGACGGATCCTCGCCGATCAGGCCGGAGGCGTGCGCGCCGACGGGATTGAAATAGCGCAGGATGCCGGCTTGGAACCCCGGATCGGCAGCGCACAGGTCGCCGATCAGCTGCTCCATCACCAGCTTGGTGCGGCCGTAGGGATTGGTGACGCTCAGTGGCGCGTCCTCGGTCACCGGCACCGCCTCCGGGTCGCCGTAGACGGTGGCGGACGAACTGAACACCAGTCGCTTCACGCCCGCATCCTGCATCGCCTGCAGCAGATGCAGCGTGCCGGAGATGTTGT
>JAFAEU010000242.1 GCA_023423855.1 Pseudomonadota bacterium
GTTCGAAGACTGGCAACTCGATCCGATGCCGCTGTACGTGGCCTTTCCGCCCAGCCGGCACGTCAGCCGCAAGCTGCGGGTGTTCATCGACTGGATCGTCGATCTGATGGCGCAGCACGCGCCGGCCATCCAGTCTCCGCGCTGACCTGATCCGACGACGACACGGCGCCGGCGAACGGTTTCGGCAGGCAACCGCAGCGCGAGCACAAAAAAAGAGGCGCCTGCGCGCCTCCCACACCCAATTTATACAAGACCCGGGGGCTTGCGGCAAGGCCAGGCGCTCGCTCCAGT
The DNA here is from genome assembly GCA_023423855.1 of Pseudomonadota bacterium. Classification (GTDB taxonomy): domain Bacteria; phylum Pseudomonadota; class Gammaproteobacteria; order Xanthomonadales; family Xanthomonadaceae; genus Luteimonas. The sequence continues at coordinate 292 of JAFAEU010000242.1, forward strand.
ATTGCCGGCCTGTCGACATGGCAGGCCACGGGAACGACGCCACGATGACCGGCACCGAGACCTACTACCACGGCACCAAGGCCGTGCTGGCGCCTGGCGACCTGATCGTCGCAGGCCACGCCTCCAACTACGGCAAGCGCAGGATCGCCAGGTACGTCTATCTCAGCGCCACGCTGGAAGCCGCCACCTGGGGCGCGGAACTGGCCCTGGGCGAAGGCCGCGGCCGCATCTACATCGTCGAGGCGACAGGCCCGATCGAAGACGATCCCAACCTCACCAACCAGCGCTTCCCCGGCAACCCGACCCGGTCGTACCGTACGCGCGAACCCTTGCGCGTGCTCGGCGAAGTGACCGACTGGGCCGGCCATTCACCGGAACAACTGGAGACCATGCGCGACCGCCTTGCCGAACTGGAACGGCAGGGCGTGGAGGCCATCGAGGAGTGATGCACGCATTCCGTTCGCGGACCATCCGGGGCCTTTCGCGGGCCTCGCATACGCTCCCGGCTTTGCGTCGATCCGTTGAATCCACGGTCGAAATCGGCCCAGGCACGGCATCGTCTACGCGACCACCATGTCCAGCACCAGCACCCCGCCCAGCCCGACGATCGAAATGGTGGTCTCCATCACCGTCCACGACGCGAACGTCTGCTTCATCGACAGGTTGAAGAATTCCTTGAACATCCAGAACGCGGAGTCGTTGACGTGCGAGCCGAACACGCTCCCGGCGCCCACCGCGAGGACCATCAGCTCCGGCGACGCGCCGTTCGTGCCCACCAGCGGCCCGACCACGCCGGCCGCGGTGATCACTGCCACCGTGGACGAGCCGATCATCACCCGCAGCAACGCCGTCGCCAGCCACGCGAACACCAGCGGCGGCATGTGCCAGGTGCTGCTGAACGAGGCGATGACCGCGCCGACGCCGCTGTCGACCAGCACCTGCTTGAACACGCCGCCTGCGGTGATGATCAGCAGGATCACGGCGATGCCGGCGATGGCCGCGTTCAACCAGCCGGTCTGCGTGCCGAGGTCGACGCCGCGGCGGTAGCCCAGCCAGTAGAACGCCACCAGCGCCGACAGCAGCAGCGCGACCGTCGGGTTGCCCATGAACAGCAGCGCGGACTTCAGCGCGCCGTCGGCCACCAGGCCATCGGCGACCACCGACAGGCTGATCAGCAGCACCGGCGACAGCGCGATCAGGAACGAGGACACGGTGCCGGGCAGTTCCCTGTGCACGGTGTTCGACGAGAACAGGTCGAGCAGCGGCGGATTGATCACCTGCATGCGCCGCCCCAGCCAGGGGCCGGCGATGACCACCGCCGGGATCGCCATCACGATGCCGTACAGCAGCGTCCGGCCCATGTCGGCGCCGAAGGCATTGACCAGCACCACCGGGCCCGGATGCGGCGGCAGGAAGCAGTGCGTGGTGCTGAGCGAGGCCACCGTCGGGATCGCGAGGTAGAGGATCGGCAGCCCGGTCCTGCGCGCCAGCGAGAAGATCAGCGGCACGAGGATGATGAAGCCCGCGTTGAAATACAGCGGGATGCCGACCAGGAAACCGGTGAGCAGCAGCGCCCACTGGATGTTCTTCTCGCCGAAGCGGCCGATCAGGGTGGCGGCGATCTTCTCCGCCGCGCCGCTCTCCTCCAGCACCTTGCCCAGGATCGCGCCGAGCACGATCACCAGCGCCAGCCCGGCGAGCGTGCCGCCCACGCCGCTGTCGATGGTCCTGAGCAGGTCCTGCGGCGACATGCCCAGCAGCAGGCCCATCGGGATCGCCACCACCAGCAGCGACAGGAACGGGCTGAGCTTGCGCGCGGTCAGGAAGATCTGCAGCGCGATGGCCGCGGCGATGATCAGGAACATGGTCATGGCGTTCGCCCTCCCCGGCGATCGGTCAAATCCGTGGTGGCGAGTCGTCTCAGCGGCCGACCGCTCCGTCTTGTCATTTCGAGCGAAGCGGGAAATCCCGCCGTCAGCGCGAACGGGATCCCTCCCTTCGGTCGGGATGACAAGCGCGAAACAGGGAAGCGCATCAGCGCGCCTTTCCCGCGTCGCGCGCGCGCTGCGCCAGCGCTTCGCGCCCGGCGCGCAGCATCTCGACGATGCGGTCGACGTCGTGGACGCAGCCGGCCCAGGTGCCGCCGCTCGCCTCCTGCAGCGCGGCCCACAGGCGGGTGTCGGCGGGCAGCCGCGGATGCGCGGCGATCGCGGGATGGAGTTCGCGGCCGGCGAGCATCACGGCGGCGGCTTCGGGCGGCAGCGGCGCGTCGGGATCGGGCCCGATGAACTCGATGCGCCCCTCCAGCCGCGTGCGGTCGATCTCGATGCGGATCGCGTCGCCGTCGCGCAGGCGGCCGATCGGCCCGCCCGCCAGCGCCTCCGGGCCGACATGGCCGATGCAGGCGCCGGTGGACACGCCGGAGAAGCGCGCGTCGGTGATCACGGCCACGTGCTTGCCCCAGGGCAGGTGCTTGAGCGCCGAGGTGAGCTGGTAGGTCTCCTCCATGCCCGTGCCCGCGGGACCGCAGCCGGCGAGCACGATGACGTCCCCGGCCACCACCGCCCCGTCGCCCTTGGCCTTGATCGCGCGGATCGCGTCGCGCTCGGTGGCGAACACGCGGGCGCGCCCGATGTGGCGGTAGACGTTGTCGTCCTCGATCACCGACGGATCGATCGCGGTGGCCTTGATCACCGCACCGTCAGGCGCGATGTTGCCGCGCGGAAACACCAGGGCGCTCGAGAGGCCCGCCGCACGCGCGGCGTCCGGGCCCATGATGACGTGGCCGGGATCGACGCCGTCGAGTTCGCGCAGGCGTTCGCGCGCGATGCGGCGGGCATTGCTGCGTTCCCACCAGTCGAGATTGTCGCCGAGCGTCTGCCCGGTGACCGTGAGCACGTCGAGATGCAGCAGCCCCATCGCGCGCAGATGCAGCATCGCCTCGGGCACGCCGCCGGCCATGAACACCTGCACCGTCGGATGGTGGCGCGGGCCGTTGGGCAGCGCGTCGACCAGCCGCGGCGTGGCGCGGTTGGCGCGGATCCAGTCCTCGACCGTGGGCCGCTCGACGCCCGCGGCATGCGCGATCGCCGGCACATGCAGCAACAGATTGGTCGAACCGCCGAACGCGGCGTGCACCACGAGCGCGTTGTCGAATGCCTCGCGGGTGAGGATCTTCGACAGCGGGATCCCCTGCTCCGCCAGCCGCATCAGCGCCAGCGCCGAGCGCCTCGCGATGTCGAGCCACGCCGGCTCGCCCGACGGCGCCAGCGCGCTGTGCGGCAGCGCGATGCCCAGCGCTTCGGCGATCACCTGCGAGGTCGCCGCGGTACCGAGGAACTGGCAGCCGCCGCCGGGCGATCCGCAGGCGCGGCAGCCCATCGCGGCGGCGTACTCGAGGTCGATCAGCCCGTGCGAGAAGCGCGCGCCGATGGTCTGCACCACGGCGGTGTCCTCGGCGCCGCGCGCCGGCAGGGTGACGCCGCCGGGCACGATCACGCCGGGCAGGTCCGCGCAGCCGGCCAGCGCCAGCATCGCCGCCGGCAGGCCCTTGTCGCAGGTGGCCACGCCGAGCACGCCGCGGCGCGTGGGCAGCGAGCGGATCAGGCGCCGCATCACCACCGCCGCATCGTTGCGGTACGGCAGGCTGTCGAACATGCCGGTCGTGCCCTGGGTGCGGCCGTCGCAGGGATCGGAGCACATCACCGAGAACGGCAGCCCGCCGTGCGCGGCGAACGTCTCCGCCGCGGCGCGCACCATGCGGTCGATTTCCCAGTGGCCGGTGTGCAGGCCGAGCGCGACCGGCCGGCCGTCCTCGGCGCGCAGCCCGCCCTGGGTGCTGACGATGATGTACGGATCGCGCGCGACCTCGGAGGCGCGCCAGCCCATGCCGGCGTTCTGGGTCATGCCGAAGAGGTGGCCGCTCGGCGCGTCGCGCAGGGTGCGCGCGTCGATCGGGAGGTGGCCGGATGGGCCTTCGCCGGAGGTGCGCGTGGTGGCGATGGGTGAGCCGTCGCCGAGGATGGCGGCGAGGCTGGCGCTGGATGCGGTCATGGCGCCGTCCGGTGCAGGTCGACTTTCCCACGCACATGAGGGCTCCTTCCCCCGCTTGCGGGGAAGGTTGGGATGGGGGAAAGCTTTTCGGCAAGACGC
>JAFAEU010000303.1 GCA_023423855.1 Pseudomonadota bacterium
TGGCTCGACGCCGCCACGGAGGACACGCAGGCGCCGCTGGAAATGGTCGCGCAGCATTCGGCGGGCGCGCTGCGCCGGCGCCTCGGCAGTTTCCTCGGCATCCAGGAAACCTCGAACCTGTTCGGCAAGATGCAGCGCGACTACCCGGACCTGGTGAAGGAAATGCTGCGCGTGGTCGCGCCGCAGCGCGTGGCCGATGTGCTGCGGCGCCTCGCCGAGGAAGGCGTGCCGGTGCGCAACCTGCGCGACGCGTTCGAGGCGATCACCGACGTCGGCAGCCGCGAGAAGGACGTGGTGCTGCTGACCGAATACGTGCGCGTGGCGCTCAAGCGCGAGATCGCCGAGCGCTGGTCCGACGCCGACCGCAACCTGCACGTGCTGCTGATCCATCCCGAGCTCGAGGACAAGCTGCGCCAGTCGGTGCGCGTGGCCGGCGGCGCCAGCCAGCTGGCGATCTCGCCCGAGCTCGCCGCGCGCCTGGGCAACGAGGTGCGCGCACACCTCGGCCGGCAGGCGCCGGGCGTGCGCCCGGTGCTGCTGTGCTCGCTCGACGTGCGCCGCCACCTGCGCAAGCTGATGGAAGTGGATTTCTTCGAACTGCCGGTGCTGTCCTACCAGGAACTCGCGCCGGACCTGCGCATCGTGCAGGCGGGGCAGATCAATGCCTGACCCGTCCCGGCTGCCGATGGCCAAACCCGTCCCGTGGGATCCCCCGCCCGCTGGAGCCAAGCCCGATGTCGTCTTCCCCCGAACCAGACAAACATCCCCCTGACGCCGACGCCGCGGTCCTGCGCATCGTTGCCGGCCTGCATGCCGGCGCCAGCCGCCCGCTGTCGCGCCGCGAAATGGTGCTCATCGGCAGCGGCGACGACTGCGACGTGGTGCTCGCCGACCTCGGCGTGGCTGCGCACCACGCGCTGCTCAACGTCGTCGACGGCCGCTTCCACCTGCGCGCGCTGGATGCGCCGGTGGAGCTGCCCGGGCGCACCCTGCATCCGGGCGATCCGGTCGAGGTCGCGCAGGTCCAGCGCATTGGCCTCGGCCACGCCGCGATCGCGTTCGGGCGCAGCGATGCCACCGAGTGGCTCGCGCTCGCGCCCGAACCCGGCGACGACGCGCCGCCGCGCCGGCCGAAGCCGGCGTTCGCGAGCCGGCTGCCGCTGATCGCGGGCATCGCCGTGCTGGCGCTGGCGGCGCTGGCGATCTTCGCCGCGTGGATGCCGGCCAAGCCGCCGGCGGTCGACGTCGAACAGCGCCTGCGCGAGCTGGCGCGCGAGCATCGCGTCAGCGACGTGAAGATCACCCGCAACGTCGACGGCCACGCGGTGCTGTCGGGCACGGTCGACAATCGCGGGGTCCGCGACAAGCTGCGCGCGCAGCTGGAAGGCGAGTCGCTGCCGGCGAGCGTGTCGCTGCGCAGCGGCGAGGACCTCGCGGTCGACGTCGCCGAGGTCATGCGCACCGGCGGATTCCCGGTGCAGGCCGAATACCTGGGCAGCAACAACGTCCGCGTCAGCGGCCACTTCGGCGGCGACGAAACCGCGGTGCGCGATTTCATCCGCTCGCGGGCGATGGTCGAGACCGGTGTCAACATGGTCGAGCCGGTCAACCTCGACGCCGCCGCCGACGCCAGCACGGATGCGCGTGACGCGGAGCCGGCGCAGGCGCACGTGGTGTCGATCGTGCGCGGCGATTCACCGTACGTGGAAACGGCCGACGGCGAGCGCTACCACGTCGGCGACGCCATTCCGGGCTGGGGCGAGCTGATTTCGATCGGCGCCTACGCCCACGTGCTGCAGCCCGATGGCGCGCTCGCCAAGCTCAGGCCCTCGCCCGCGCCCGCGCCGCCGCCGGAGGACGAGGCGGATGCGGCGCAGGCGCCCGGCAACGGCCGCGCGGCATCGCAGCGCCCCGCCAACGTCGTTCAGAAACCTGAAACCGCGCCGGGCGTGCGCGCGAGCGCGATCGATGCAGACACGATGTGAACAACCCCTGCGGTAAACCCTAGGTCACGGTTTGCGGCAACAAATATCCGCTACAGTCCGGCCACAGTCCCAATCGAAACCGTTCGGATTCGACGCAGCACGGATCGAGGTTCGATCCCTCATACGCACAAGGAGCCAAGGCGATGACGATCCCAACCGACAACAACCTGATCAACCAGTACATCGGCGCCGCGACGTTCTCCAACGGCCCGGGCGGCACCGGCGGCACGCGCACCGGCGGTTCGGGCGGCGGCACCAGCTGGTACGAAGCGATGTCGCGCGCTTGGGGCCAGACGCTGGATGCGCAGGCCACCGAGATCACCAACCTGTCCGACCAGATCGGCACCGGTTCCGACCAGCCCTCGCAGATGGTCGCGCTGACCGCGGCGAGCCTGAAGATGCAGTTCATGTCGAACAACGCCGCGACCTCGCAGAACAGCGTGGCCGAGTCGCTGAACGCGGTCGCCAGGAAGCAGTAGTCGCGCCACGGGCGGCTGATCGTGATTGGCGCGCGGCGCAGGTGCCCGCGCGCCGCGGTTCGACGGCGCCGGCATGGCGCTTCAAGGAGCAACGGACATGATCGATGCAATCCAGGTGGCGGCCTTGGAAGCGGCCGCGAATCCCGCGGCCGCACCCGCGCTGCAACCGCAGGCCTCCGCGGTCGACGTGCGCGAGTTCGCGCAGGCGATGGAGCGCAGCGGCGGCGCGAAGCCGGCCGGCGCGCCCGAGGCGGTCGCGAACCCGACGCCGGCTGGCGAATCGGCCAGCGCGAAGATGATGGTCAGCGCCTTCGACAGCCTCAACGGCACGGCCAAGAACATCGAGTCGCTCTCGCGCGCCATGTCGGCGAGCGCGACGGAGATGACGCCGGGGCAGATGCTCGAGATGACGATGCAGTGCCACCAGTTCCTGTTCCAGTCCCAGCTCACCTCGAACGTGGCCAATCGCACGTCCGACGGCGTGCAGCAGCTGTTCCGGCAGCAGTCCTGACCCTGGCCGGAGCCGTCGATGGACCTGCGCCGCCCCTGCAACGGAACCCGCATCGGCCGCACGGCCTGCGTCGTGCTCGCCTGCCTGCTGCTGGCCGCGTGCTCGCGGGTCACGCTGTACGGCGACCTCGAGGAGCGCCAGGCCAACGAGGTGTTCGCGGTGCTGCTCGCGGCCGACGTCAACGCCGAGAAGCGCACTTCGCTCAGCAAGACCGGCTGGGAGATCCGCGTCGACAAGGGCGACTTCTCCCATGCGATGCAGGTGCTGCAGGCGCGCGGGCTGCCGCGGCAGCAGT
>JAFAEU010000311.1 GCA_023423855.1 Pseudomonadota bacterium
GATGGACACCATCCGCATTCGCGGTGCCCGTACCCACAACCTCAAGAACGTCGCCCTCGACCTGCCCCGCGACCGGCTGATCGTCTTCACCGGCCTGTCCGGCTCCGGCAAGTCGTCGCTGGCCTTCGACACCATCTATGCCGAGGGCCAGCGCCGCTACGTCGAGTCGCTGTCGGCCTACGCCCGGCAGTTCCTCAGCGTGATGGAGAAGCCGGACGTCGACCACATCGAGGGCCTGAGTCCGGCGATCTCGATCGAGCAGAAGTCGACCTCGCACAACCCGCGCTCGACCGTCGGCACGATCACCGAGATCTACGACTACCTGCGCCTGCTCTACGCCCGCGTCGGCCTGCCGCGCTGCCCGGACCACGGCTATCCGCTGGAGGCGCAGACGGTCAGCCAGATGGTCGACCAGGTGCTGGCGCTCGACCCGGACCAGCGCTGGATGCTGCTGGCGCCGGTGGTGCGCGAGCGCAAGGGCGAGCATGCGCAGGTGTTCGAGCAACTGCGCGCGCAGGGCTACGTGCGCGTGCGCGTGGACGGCGCGCTGCACGAGATCGACGCGGTGCCGCCGCTGACGCTGCGCCAGAAGCACACGATCGAGGCGGTGATCGACCGCTTCAGGGTCCGCGACCCCGGGTCGGAGTCCGGCGCGGGCATGAAGCAGCGCCTGGCCGAATCGTTCGAGACCGCGCTCAAGCTCGGCGACGGCATGGCCGCGGTGCAGGCGATCGACGACGATGCAGTCGCGCCGCTTCTGTTTTCGTCGAAATACAGCTGCCCGGTCTGCGACTACTCGCTGCCCGAACTCGAGCCGCGCCTGTTCTCGTTCAACTCCCCGGTCGGCGCCTGCCCGACCTGCGACGGCCTCGGCGTTTCGCAGTTCTTCGACCCGGCGCGCGTGGTGGTGCATCCGGAGCTGTCGCTGGCCGCCGGCGCGGTGCGCGGCTGGGACCGGCGCAACGCCTACTATTTCCAGCTGATCCAGTCGCTGGCGAAGCACTACGGCTTCAGCGTCGACGAACCCTGGCAGGATCTGCCCGAAGCCTCGCGCAACGCCGTGCTGTTCGGCAGCGGCGACACCACGATCACCTTCAGCTACATCACCGACGCCGGCGGGCGCACCCAGCGCAAGCACCGCTTCGAGGGCATCGTGCCCAACCTCGAGCGACGCTACCGCGAGACCGAGTCCGCGGCGGTGCGCGAGGAACTGGCGAAGTACATCAGCGAGCGCGCCTGCACCGACTGCGGTGGCGCGCGCCTGAACGCGGCCGCGCGCAACGTGTTCGTCGCCGAGCGGCCGCTGCCGGAACTGGTGGTGCTGCCGATCGACGAGGCGCTGGAATTCTTCCGCTCGCTCAACCTCGCCGGCTGGCGCGGCGAGATCGCAACCAAGATCGTCAAGGAGATCAACGAGCGGCTGGGCTTCCTGGTCGACGTCGGCCTCGACTACCTGACCCTGGAGCGCAAGGCCGACACCCTGTCCGGCGGCGAGGCGCAGCGCATCCGCCTGGCCTCGCAGATCGGTGCGGGCCTGGTGGGCGTGATGTACGTGCTCGACGAACCCAGCATCGGCCTGCACCAGCGCGACAACGAGCGCCTGCTCGGCACCCTCACCCGCCTGCGCGACCTCGGCAACACGGTGATCGTGGTCGAACACGACGAGGATGCGATCCGGCTGGCCGACCACGTCGTCGACATCGGCCCGGGCGCGGGCGTGCACGGCGGCGAAGTGGTCGCCCAGGGATCGTTCGGGGACGTGCTCAAGGCGCCGCGCTCGCTGACCGGCCAGTACCTGTCGGGCAAGCGCGAGATCGCGGTGCCCAGGCGCCGGCACAAGGCCAACCCGAAGATGCAGCTCAAGCTGCTGGGCGCCTCCGGCAACAACCTGCGCGACGTCGACCTGACGATTCCCTCGGGCCTGTTCACCGCGATCACGGGCGTGTCGGGCTCCGGCAAGTCGACCCTGATCAACGACACCCTGTACGCGCTGGCCGCGAACGAGATCAACGGCGCCTCGCACAAGCCGGCGCCGCATCGCGAGGTGTAGGGCCTGGACCTGTTCGACAAGGTGGTCGACATCGACCAGTCGCCGATCGGCCGCACGCCGCGCAGCAATCCCGCCACCTACACCGGCCTGTTCACGCCGCTGCGCGAGCTGTTCGCGCAGGTGCCCGAGGCGCGCGCGCGCGGCTATTCGCCGGGCCGCTTCAGCTTCAACGTGCGCGGCGGCCGCTGCGAGGCCTGCCAGGGCGACGGCCTGATCAAGGTCGAGATGCACTTCCTGCCCGACGTGTACGTGCCCTGCGACGTCTGCGGCGGCAAGCGCTACAACCGCGAGACGCTGGAGATCCTGTACAAGGGCTACAGCATCCACGACGTGCTGGAGATGACGGTCGAGGACGCGCTGGCGCTGTTCGAACCGGTGCCGTCGATCGCGCGCAAGCTGGAAACGCTGCTCGACGTCGGCCTGAGCTACATCAAGCTCGGCCAGCCGGCGACCACGCTCTCCGGCGGCGAGGCGCAGCGGGTGAAGCTGTCGAAGGAGCTTTCGCGCCGCGACACCGGGCGCACGCTCTACATCCTCGACGAGCCGACCACCGGCCTGCACTTCCACGACATCGAGCACCTGCTCGCCGTGCTGCACAAGCTGCGCGACGACGGCAACACCGTGGTCGTGATCGAGCACAACCTCGACGTGATCAAGACCGCGGACTGGG
>JAFAEU010000367.1 GCA_023423855.1 Pseudomonadota bacterium
TTCCACAACTCGGTGCACAACGCCGCTGCCGGCTACTGGACCATCGGCAGCGGCTGCATGCGTACCACCACCGCGATCAGCGCGTACCGCGCCAGCTTCGCGCAGGGGCTGCTGGAGGCGATGACGCAGCTGGCGACCGACGCCGATGCCGTGCTGCTGGTCGGCTACGACACCGCGGCCACCGGCCTGCTGGGTACGGTGACGCATAGCGAAGGCCTGCTCGGCGCCGCGCTGGTGCTCGCTCGCGACGGCGCCGGACCGCGCCTGTCGGCCTCGCTGCAGGGCGGCGATGCGCCGGAAGCGAACCGTCCGCTGGCAGCGCGAGGGCAAACCAACGCGATGGCGCCGATGCTGCCGCTGTTCGATGCGCTGGCCGCGGGCGCGCCGTCGGTCGCGCTGCACGCAGGCACGGGCCGCCGCCTGGCGCTGGACCTCGCGCATGGCTGAGGCACAGCCGACGCTGCACCGCGGCAACGTCGCCGTGGTGATCCCGGCGCTCGACGAGGCGCTGCGCATCCGCGAAGTGGTCGAAGGCGCGCTCGAATACAGCGACCTGGTGATCGTGGTCGATGACGGCTCCGATGACGACACCGCCGACATCGTCGCGCAACTGCCCGTGATCCTGCTGCGCCACCCGCGGCGCATGGGCAAGGGCCAGGCCCTGCGCGACGGCTTCGCCGAGGCGCTGGCGCGCGGCATGGCCGCGGCGGTGACCATGGACGGCGACGGCCAGCACCGCGCCAGCGACATCCCGCGCCTGATCGCGACCGCCAACGCGCATCCGTGCAACATCGTCAACGGCGCGCGGCTGCGCAAGCGCAGCACGCAGCCGTGGTACCGCCGCATCGGCAACGATTTCGGCGACTGGGGCATCGCCTGGGGCTGCGGTTTCCGCCTGGTCGACAGCCAGAGCGGCCAGCGCCTGTACCCGGCGCCGGTGCTGGCGTTGCAGGGCGTGCCCGGCGAGGGCTTCGTGTTCGAGGCGCAGCTGCTGATCTCCGCCGCGCGCCGGCTCGGCCACGGCGTGGTCTCGGTGCCGGTCGAAACGCGCTATGCGGTCGCCGGCTCGGACGAGGCCTTCCGCAAGAGCCACTTCCGCCTGTTCCGCGATCTCTCGCGCATCACCACGCACGTGGTCGGGCAGGTGGTGGCACATGGGAACGTCGTGCGCGAGTACCGGCGCGCGCGCGCGCGGCCGCCGGTGGTGTTCGATCCGGACGACGCGCGCGCATCGCCGCGACCGGCCGTGAACGCCGCCGCCGGGCGCATGCGCTAGGCTGCCGCGGCACCGACGCCAACATCCACAGACGAGACGACACGGCCCACCGATGCCAGACCCCCGCGAATCCCGCCGACCCGACACAGACGTCGACATCCTCATCCTCGGCGGCGGCCTGGCCGGCCTGACCCTGGCGATGCAGCTGCGGCTGCAGCAGCCCGAACGCTCGGTCGCGGTGCTCGAACGCCGCCCGCACCCGGTGCGCGAGGCCGCGCACAAGGTCGGCGAATCGACGGTCGAGATCGGCGCGCACTACTTTTCCGACGTGCTCGGCCTGCGCGAGCACCTGGAGACGCAGCAGGTCCGCAAGTACGGCCTGCGCTATTTCTTCAGCGACCGCCGGCACGACGTCGAGGACTGCAACGAGATGGGCGTGAGCCGGCTGCTGCCGACGCCGTCGTGGCAGCTCGACCGCGGCCGCTTCGAGAACCACCTCGGCGAGCGCGCGCTCGAACTCGGCGCCGACTTCCGCCACGGCGCGGTGGTGCGCGGCATCGACCTGTCCGAAGACGGCGGCGCGCACGTGGTCAGCTTCGACCACGAGGGCGCCCGCCACGCGCTGCGCGCGCGCTGGGTGGTCGACGCTGCCGGCCGCGCCGGGCTGGTCAAGCGCAAGCTCGGCCTGGCGCAGGCCAACGACCACGACGTCAACGCGGTGTGGTGGCGCGTCGACGGCCACGTCGACCTCGACACCTGGTCGGACCGGGGCAACTGGCCGACGCGCTTCCGGCCCGCGCAGCGCTGGAAGTCGACCAACCACATGTGCGGCCCCGGCTACTGGTTCTGGCTGATCCCGCTGGCCTCGGACTCGCATTCGCTGGGCATCGTCTGCGACGCGAAGATGCATCCGCTGGAGACGATGAACACCCACGACAAGGCGATGGACTGGGTGCGCCGCCACCAGCCGCGCGCGGCGCAGGCGCTGGAGGAGCCCGGACACCGGCTGCAGGACTTCCTGTTCCTGCGCCACTTCTCGCACGGCTGCAAACAGGTGTATTCGGCCCAGCGCTGGGCGCTGACCGGCGAAGCCGGCGTATTCCTCGATCCGTTCTACTCGCCCGGCAGCGACTTCATCGCGATCAGCAACACCTACATCGCCGAGCTCATCCGGCTCGACTTCGCCGGCGAGCCGGTGGGGCCATACGCCGACATCTTCCAGCAGCTGTACTTCTCGTTCTACGAGAACACGCTGACGCTCTACCAGGACCAGTACCCGATCTTCGGCCATCCGCAGGTCATGCCGGTCAAGATCCTGTGGGACTACGCCTACTACTGGTCGCTGCTGGCGCCGCTGTACTTCAGCGGGCGGCAGGCCAGGCTGTCGGTGCTGGCGAAGCTGCGCCCGCATTTCGACGCAGGGCGCGCGCTCAACCTGGCGATGCAGGCGCTGCTGCGCGACTGGGGCCTGCGCGATGCTGCGCCGTCGCTGGACGGCGCACGCGCCTACGACCAGTACGCGGTCGAGTGGTGCCGGCGGATGAACGGGCAGCTGACCGACGTGATCGACGACGAGGCCTACCTCGCGCGCACGCAGCGCGACGTGGACGGCATGCGCCAGCTGGCGGCGGAAGTACTGGCGCTCGCGCGCGGCGCCGTCCCCGGCATCGACGACCACGGCCTGGACGCGCTGCTCGCCGGCCACGACGCCGCGGCGCACGCGCCCATGCTTCCGCAGCGCTGGTTCGCACCCGCCGCGCAGGCGCTGGACGCCGCGGAGGCGGGGGGATGACGACGCTGCTGCTGACGCAACTGCTGGTGATCCTGGTGGCCGCGCGCATCTGCGGCGCGATCCTGCGCCATTTCGGGCAACCACCGGTGATCGGCGAGATGGCGGCCGGCCTGCTGCTGGGGCCGATCGCGTTCGGCGCGATCGCGCCGGACATCCATGCGGCGCTGTTCCCGGCGGCGTCGCTGCCGTCGCTGTCGTCGCTGGCCACCCTGGGCCTGATGCTGTTCATGTTCACGCTCGGCGCCGAGATGCGCGCGGTCGAGGGCACGCGCACGCAGGTCCGCGCCGCGGTGACGGTCGGCGTCCTCGGCATCACCCTGCCGCTGCTGCTGGGCCTGGCGCTGTCGCCGTGGCTGTACCCGCGCTTCGCGCCGGAGGGCGTGGGCTACTGGCCGTTCGCGCTGTTCGTCGCGGCGGCGATGTCGGTCACGGCGTTCCCGGTGCTGGCGCGCATCCTCAAGGACCGCAACCTCACCCGCACCCGTCCCGGCCGGCTCGCGCTCGGCGCGGCGATCATCGACGACGCCTTCGTCTGGATCTTCCTCGCCCTGGTGCTGACCCTGGCCGGCAGCCGCGGCCAGCACGGCGTGGCCACGATCGCGGCCGGCGCACTGGCCCTGGCCGCGGTCGCGGCCTTCGTGCTGCGGCCGCTGTACACGGCGCTGCTGCGCCGCGACCAGCTGCGCTCGGCGGACGGCAAGCCCTCGCGCGCGATGCTGGTCACGATCCTGATCGGGCTGGTAGCCTGCGCGGCCTTTGCCGAATTCATCCAGCTGCACGCGGTGTTCGGCGCCTTCGTGTTCGGCCTCGCCCTGCCGCGCGACGACCGCCTGTCCGCGCGCCTGGCCGAGACCTTCGAGCCGGTCTCGATGCTGCTGCTGATGCCGGTCGTGTTCGCGCTCGCCGGGCTCAACACCGCGCCGGACGCCTTCGTCGGCGCCGGTTTCGGCGCGTTCGTGCTGATCCTGGCGGTGGCGGTGCTGGGCAAGATGGCCGGCGGCACCTTCGGCGCCCGGCTGGCGGGCTACGACTGGCGCGACAGCCTGTCGGTGGGCGCGCTGATCAACGCGCGCGGGCTGATGGAGCTGGTGGTGCTGAAGATCGGGCTCGACGCGGGCCTGATCGGGCCGGAGCTGTTCACGCTGATGTTCGGCGTCACCCTGGTCACCACGGTCATGGCCTCTCCGCTGCTGTCGCTGTGGCGGCGCGGCGCGGACGCCTCCGCACCCGCGGAGGGCCGGCGCGACACGCACTATTGATTCCGCAGGTCGGGGTTACGCCCCCGACGCCCGATGTCCCCGACCGCGGGCGCGTCGGGGGCGTAGCCCCGACCTACGGGCCACGGGCCGGATCAACGGGGCCTGCCGCCCCTCCCCGGTCGCCCGGGTCACGGCGCCGGCGGCGGGTCGGGCACCCAGATCGCGATGCCGTTGGCGTATTTCTGCCGCGGCGAGATGTCCACGCCGACGCCCACGCCCGAATAGCTCCTGCCGCCGCCACGGCCCACGCCGCCGCCGACGCTGACCCCGCCGCCGCCATGGCCGTCGGCCGTGCCCTGGAACAGGATGCCGTTGGCGCCGAGTCGCGCGGCTTCCTCGCGCAGCTTGCGCAGCACCGAGTTGGTCTTGTTCTGCTCGCCGTAGGTGAAGGCGCCGCTGGACACGTCCAGCCGCGCAATCTCCTCGAAGCCGCCCGGCGGCGGGCCGTAGTACAGGCGCACCTGCGACGGATCGATCGGCGGGCGCGGCGTGCCGGTCAGCACGTGCGAACTCGTGCACGCCGCCAGCAGCAGCGCGGCGATGGACGACAGCAGGACAAGGGCAGGACGGCGCATGGCAGACGGCTCCTTGGGAACGCCTGTCATCATCCGCCCGCCTGCGTGAACGGCACGCGACACGGCGGCCGCCCGTCTCAGCGGGGATGGCGGCGACGCATCTCCGCGACCGAACCGCGGACCAGTTCCTCCAGCACGCCGGCATCGATGTCCGACAGGCGCTTGACGTACAGGCAGGACTTGCCGGTCGTGTGCTTGCCCAGCCTCGCCAACAGCGCCTCATGGCCGCTGAAGCCGGGCATGATGTACAGCACCAGCGCCTGCTTGCGCGGCGAGAAGCCGACGATCGGCCATTCGCCCCCGTGGCCGCTGTCGTAACGGTAGCGGTAACGGTCGAAGCCGACGATGGCCGATCCCCACATCACCGGTTCACAGCCGGTGACGGCCTGCATCATGCGCAGCACGGCCCCGGCGTCGGCCCGGCGCTGCGCGTCCGGCACGGCCGCCAGGAAGTCGGCCACGCGGGTCGCCTCGGGTTTCGTCTTTGCTTCCTTCGCCATCGAACCTCCCCTTGCCGCGGCGCCGCGCTCAGCTCATGCCGCCATCGATGCCGATCACCTGGCCGTTGATGTAGCCGGCCTCGTCCGAGCACAGGAAGGCGACCAGCGCCGCGACCTCGTCCGGCGTGCCCGCGCGCGCGGCGGGCACGACCTGCTTCACCCGCTCCTCCGGGAACGCGGCCCCGGCCATGGCGCCGGCGATCACGCCCGGCGCGACCACGTTCGCGGTGATGCCGCGCGAGGCCATCTCGCGCGCGAGCGACTTGCTCGCGCCGTGCAGCCCGGCCTTGGCCGCGGCGTAGTTCGCCTGGCCACGGTTGCCGAGCACGGCCGCCACGCTCGACACGCTGACGATGCGGCCCCAGCGCGTGCGCGCCATCGGCAGCAGCAGCGGCTGGGTGACG
>JAFAEU010000384.1 GCA_023423855.1 Pseudomonadota bacterium
ACCGGCGACATCTTCAACCTGTTCGTGTTCTTCGAGGTGATGCTGATCGCCTCCTACGGCCTGCTGCTGTCGGGCGGGCGCGGCGTGCGCATGAGCGCGGGCCTGCACTACGTGGCCTTCAACATCGCCGCCTCGACCCTGTTCCTGGTCGCGCTGGGTCTGGTCTACGGCGTGTTCGGCACGCTCAACATGGCCGAGCTGGCCGATCGCGTGGCGAACATCCCGGAAGCCAGCCTGCCGCTGGCCAAGGCCACCATCGGCCTGCTGCTGGTGGTGTTCTGCGCCAAGGCCGCGCTGCTGCCGCTGTACCTGTGGCTGCCCGAGGCCTATACCCGCGCGCCTGCCTCGGTGGCGGCGCTGTTCGCGATCATGACCAAGGTCGGCATCTACGCGGTGCTGCGCGTGGGCTCGCTGGTGCTCGGCGAGGACGCGGGAGCGATGGCCGGCTACGGCTGGGACTGGATGCTGCCGGCCGCGGTCGGCGGTCTGGCCCTGGCCACGCTGGGCGTGCTCGCCGCCTCGCGGCTGCGGGTGCTGGTGGCCTACGTGGTGCTGGTCTCGGCGACCACGCTGTTCATCGCCTTCGGCCTGCGCGCGGCCGGCACCATCGCCGCGGGCCTCTACTACCTGGTGCACAGCAGCTTCGTCGCCGCGGCGCTGTTCCTGGTCGCCGACCTGGTGCGCCGCGGCCGCGGTGACGCCGGCGACGCGCTGCGCGCCTTCGCCCCGGCGCCGGGTGTGCGGGTGATGGCGGGCGCGATGTTCATGGTCGGCGCGATCTCCGTCGCGGGCCTGCCGCCGCTGTCGGGCTTCATCGGCAAGACCCTGCTGCTGCAGGCGGTGCCGGAAGCCGACATCCGCTGGGCCTGGCCAACGCTGCTGGGCAGCAGCATGCTGGTGATCGTGGGGCTCACCCGCGCCGGGACGCGCATCTTCTGGAAGCCCGCGCCGGTGCAGGAGGCCTCGCCCGGCGACGGGCCGCGCAACGCCCGCGGCCGCCTGCGCCTGCCCGAGACCATCGCCACCATGCTGCTGCTGTCCTACGGCGTGGCAATGGCCGTGGTCCCGGGCCCGGTCGTCGCCTACACCCGCGCCACCGCCGAACAGCTGCTGGCGCCGGCGACCTACGTCGAGCAGGTACGCGCCGCGCAGCAGCAGGGGCGGCTGCCATGAACCGCCGCCGTTTCCTGCCCTCGCTGCCGCTCACGTTCACGATCATCGTGTTCTGGCTGCTGATGGTCTCGGAGGTCAACTTCGCCCAGTTCACGCTGGCGCTGGCGCTGGGCCTGGTGATCCCGCTGTACGCAACCCGGATCGACCGCGAGTTCGCACGTATCGGCCGCCTGCGCCCGCTGCCGAAGCTGCTGCTGGTGCTGCTGGTCGACATCGTGATGAGCAACGTGCGCGTGGCGCGGCAGGTGCTCGGGCGCGAGGCGAAGATCCATTCCGGCTTCATCTGGTACCCGCTGGACATACAGAACATCCACGGCATCTCGGCGCTGGCCTGCATCATCACCCTCACCCCGGGCACCGTCACCGCGGCGCTGTCGGACGATCGCCGCTACCTGCTGGTGCACGTGCTCGACCTCGACGACGAGGCCCGGCTGGTGGCCGACATCAAGCGTCGATACGAATGCCCGCTGATGGAGATCTTCCCGTGACCACCCCCGAACTCGACGGCATCCAGCTGTTCGGCCACGGACTGGTCGACATCGCCATCGGCGTGTCGATGTACGTGGTCGGCGCGGCCATGCTGATGGCGCTGTGGCGGCTGCTGCGCGGCCCCACGGTGCCCGACCGCATCCTCGCCCTGGACACCCTCAACGTCACCGCCATCGCCGAGCTGATGCTGCTGGGCATGTACCTCAAGACCGCGGTCTACTTCGAGGCCGCGCTGATCATCGCCATGCTCGGCTTCGTCAGCACCGTGGTGCTGAGCAAGTACGTGATCCGCAGGGACATCGTCGAATGAACATCTTCTGGGAGATCGTGCTGGCCGCGCTGCTGCTCACCGGCAGTTTCTTCCTCCTGATGGGCGGCGTCGGCCTGGTGAAGCTGTCGGAGTTCTTCCGCCGCCTGCACGCGCCGACCAAGGCCAGCACGCTCGGTGTGGGCTGCGTGCTCGCGGCCTCGGTGGGCTACCACCTGTTCGTGGACAGCGACCCGCAGCCGCGCGAGTTGCTGATCACCGCCTTCCTGTTCATCACCGCGCCGATCAGCGCGCACCTGATGTCGAAGGCGGCGCTGTCGCTGCGCATGGACGAGCGCCCGCAGCTGCCAGGCCGCTCCGACGAGGACACCCACGTGCCGCCGCGGCCCGACGGCGGCGACGAGAGCTTCTGACCGCGACGCCGTAGGTCGGGGCTACCCCCCCCACCCATGGCTATAGGCGGGCAAGGCGTCGGGGGCGTAGCCCCGACCTACCCGGCGTCAGGCCATCCACAGCTCGAACGCCACCCAGGCCAGGAACGCCAGCACCAGCACGCCGCCCTCGGCGCGGCTGATGCGCAGGTCGCCGCGCAGCATCGGCAGCAGCAGCGCGGCGAACACCAGCGCCGCCGGCAGCTCGAAGCGCACGAAGGAGGCCGGCAGCGGCACGTCGCGCACCACCGCCATGCCGCCGACCACGACCAGCAGGTTGAACAGGCTCGAGCCGATGACGTGGCCGGCGACGATGTCGCCCTGCCCGCGTCGCGCGGCGGCGATCGCGGCCGCCACTTCCGGCAGCGCGGTGCCGATCGCGACCAGCAACAGGCCGCTCAGCAGCGATTCCATGCCCAGCGCCTCGCCGAGCTCCGCGCCGCCCTGCACCACCCACTTGGCGCCGAAGTACAGCAGCGCGGCGGCGATGGCGAAGCGCGCCAGGTTCAGCGCCGGGTCGGTGCGCGTGTCGGCGAACGCGGCGAACTCGCTGCGCAACTCCGGCTGGCGGCGACCGAACGCGAACGAAAAACCGAGCACGACGACGAAGGCCGCGAGCAGCACCAGGCCGTCGAAGCGCGTGAGCCGGCCATCCTGTCCCAGCAGGATCGTGGCCAGCGTCGCCACCACCAGGCACACCAGCAGCGACGGCAGCGCCTTCCAGCGGATCAGCAGCGGCGCGCACAGCGCGGCCGCGCCGAGGGTCAGGCCGAAATTGGCGATGTTGCTGCCGACCGCGTTGCCGAGCGCGAGCGCGGTATCGCCGATCCAGATCGCGCGCAGGTTGACCGCGAGCTCCGGCAGCGACGTCGCGAAGGCGACGAGCACCAGCCCGGTGACGAAGGGCGAAATGCCCATGCGCCGCGCGATCCCGGCCGCCGCCTTGACCACCGAATCGCCGCCGAGCGCGAGCAGGAAGAGGCCTGCCGCGAAGTAGAACAGCGCACCGATCATCGCCACGCCCCTTTCGCCGGATCCGCTGCGATTCTATTGATCCATTGCGTCGAATACCAACGGCTTCACCCCGACCGACCAGCTGTCATCCCGAGCGCAGCGAGGGATCTCCTGTCCGCAGGCGATGCCGTGGAG
>JAFAEU010000034.1 GCA_023423855.1 Pseudomonadota bacterium
ACCATGCGCCATCGCATGCCCGCCGCCTGCGTGGGCGGGGTGCGGCAACGCTTGTTGTCGGCCCGCGCCCCCGCCTACACTCGGCAGCCACAGTCAGCGGCCGCGCAGGGGTTCTCCGCGTGTTGACCAATCCGGGGGATCTTCAGCTGATGGTCGCGGCGGCTGCCGTGTCCGTGCTGCTGGTCGCGCTGTTGGTCATCACGTTCAAGCGGCGGCAGAGCGAGAAGACCTACATCGAGCGCCTGCGCGAGCGCGAGGAGCGCCTCAAGCTGGCGCTCTGGGCCACCGGCGAACGCTACTGGGACTACGACGTCACCAGCGGCAAGCTGTATCGCCTGGCCGCGGAGTCGCGCGAAAGCCCATCCGGCGAGATGGCCGAGGACGTCGCCGACAGCGACGCCGTGATCCACCCCGACGACCTGCCGATGGTGCGCCAGCGCGTCGGCGACTACCTCGCCGGCCAGACCGACACCTTCCTGGCCGAGCTGCGCATCGCCAACCGCAAGGGCGACTGGGTGTGGATGCGCGCGCGCGGCCGCGCGGTGTCGCGCGACGCCGGCGGCCGCATCCTGCGCATCGCCGGCACCGCGCTCAACATCACCGGCACCCGCGCCGCCGAGCGCGAGTTGCGGATCTCCAGCGAGGTGCTGCGCAGCATGAACGAGGCGGTCGCGGTGATCGACCGCAACTTCGACTTCGTCTCGGTGAACCCGGCCTTCCTGCGCATGACCGGCTACGACGAGGGCGACGTCGTCGGCCGCAACACCAACATCCTCGACAGCCTGCAGCACGACACCGCCTTCTACCAGCACATCCGCGAGCAGATCCGCAGGAAGGGCCGCTGGAACGGCGAGATCTGGCAGCGGCGCAAGGACGGCGAGGAGTTCCTGTGCCAGATCGAGTCGAGCACGGTCTACGACAAGAACGGCCAGCTGATCCTCTACGTCACCGTGCTCAACGACATCACCCAGCAAAAGCGCGCCGAGCAGGAGCTGCGCTACCTGGCCAACTTCGACACCCTGACCAACCTGCCCAACCGCTCGCTGCTGTCCGAACGCCTGTCGCGCGCGATCGTGCGCGCGCACCGCGAGGACAACAGGATCGCGGTGCTGTTCCTCGACCTGGATCGCTTCAAGGACGTCAACGATTCGCTCGGCCACGCCGCCGGCGACCGCATCCTGCGCGCCGCGGCGGCGCGCCTGCAGCAGACCGTCGGCATGCACCACACGGTCGCGCGCCTGGGCGGCGACGAGTTCACCGTGGTGCTGGAGAACCTCGACACGCCGGAGGACGCGGACAAGGTCGCGCGCGAGATCATCATGGCCTTCGAGGCACCGCTGCTGCTCGACGACCGCCGCGAGATCGCGATCTCGCCCTCGATCGGCATCAGCCTCTACCCCGACCATGCGCACGTGCCGACCGAACTGCTCAAGCAGGCCGACACCGCGATGTACCAGGCCAAGGCCGCCGGCCGCCGCACCTTCATGCGCTACGACGACGCGATGGACGTGGTGGTGCGCCAGCGCGCGACCATCTCCGGCGCGCTGCGCAAGGTGCTCGACCGCGGCGAGTTGCGCGTGGTGTTCCAGCCGCAGCTGGCGCTGGCCCAGGGCCGGATCACCGGCGTCGAGGCGCTGCTGCGCTGGCACAGCGAGGAGCACGGCGAGATCGCGCCGGTGGACTTCATCCCCATGGCCGAGGAGAGCGGGCTGATCCTGGAGATCGGCGAGTGGGTGCTGCGCGAGGCCTGCCTGACCCTGCAGCGCTGGCGCCAGCACGGCCTCGGCGACCTCACCGTCTCGGTCAACGTGTCGGTGCTGCAACTGCTGCGCGGCGACTTCCCCGACGTGGTCAGCCGCGTGCTCGCCGACATCGACCTGCCGCCGAGCGCGCTCGAACTCGAACTCACCGAAAGCGTGCTGATGGCCAACGCCGAGCACACCGCGGCCAAGCTGCAGGCGTTCCGCGAGCTCGGCGTGTCGCTGGCGATCGACGACTTCGGCACCGGCTATTCCTCGCTGGCCTACCTCAAGCGCCTGCCGATCACCACGATCAAGATCGACAAGGCCTTCATCGGCGACCTCACCCACGACCCGGAAGACGCCGCGATCACCAGCACGGTCATCACCATGGCCCATTCGCTGGGCCTGAACGTGGTCGCCGAGGGCGTCGAGACCGAGGCCCAGGTACGCTTCCTGCGCGGCCAGCAGTGCGACGAGGTCCAGGGCTTCTGGCTGTCGCCGCCGCTGGACGCCCACGCCTGCCTGGCCTTCATCCGCAACTGGCGCCCGGTCCAGGCGGGCGCGTCCGCGCCCTCGCTGGCGGCGCCTTGACCGCCCCCCGCCCGCTGCCTATCGTGCCGACATGGACCGCCCGGACGTGATCGCCCAGCTTCGCGCCCTCACCGCGCGCATCGACGCGCTGGTCGAGCGTGCGCAGAAGCTGTCCGACGAGAACCGCGCCCTGCGCCAGCAGCACGAGCAGATCGCCGGCGAACGCTCGCAGCTGCTGGCCAAGAACGAACAGGCGCGCTCGCGGGTCGAGGCGATGATCGCGCGGCTCAAGTCGCTGGAGCAGCACACGTGAGCGCGTCGAACGAGGCGGTCAGCGTCCACCTGCTGGACCGCGAGTACACCGTCGGCGTCGCGCCCGACGAGCGCGAGAGCCTGGTGGCCGCGGCGAAACTGCTCGACGGCCGCATGCGCGAGGTGCGCGGCAGCAACCGCATGGCCGCGGTCGACCGCGTCGCCGTGCTCGCCGCGCTCAACCTCGCGCACGAACTGCAGCAG
>JAFAEU010000330.1 GCA_023423855.1 Pseudomonadota bacterium
CAGCGACTGGGTATTGAACTACCACAGCGTGTCTATGCCTTTACCTGTAGTCAGTCCAGCGCGCTTGACCAGCAACTACAACAAGCTAGCCAAGGGCAGCACAACTTGGAGAGTTGGCGTTTAAATACCTGTAATGGCCTACTGTGGCCACGTGGCCATACCATTCGTGATAGCTGGCTAACTTGGTACAACCCTTACAGCTTTGCCGGGCCAACCGAGCGCCTCCTACTGGCCCATGTGGTGCAGCACAGTTGTGCTCAGGTGGCGCTCAGCCAACCAGACTGGATGCAGCAGTGTCACCAGCATCTGGAAAATAATGGTAAATGCGAATTACTAGCCGAACCGGGCGATGCAATAAATGAGGCCATTGCTACTCTTTTAGTCACCCCAGTAGAAATGTATGGGTTGTTCTTCTACCCGCGCGTCAGTGCCCTGCGCCGCCACAACAATGACACCTTCGCCATGATTGAAATTCCGGAGGCGATCCAATGAATACCCGTCGTATTTTTAAATCCAGAACCTCACGCCAGAGTGAAGTTCTTGATGTACTCAGCTCCTTGTTGGTAGCGGAGATCGCTCAGCCCAGCGCGGAATTGTGGATAGTCTCGCCGTGGATCACCGACCTCGACCTGCTGGATAATCGCACCGGCCGTTTCGACTACCTCGAACCAGCCTGGGGACAGCGTCAGGTGCAGACCTCAGAACTGCTGGCGCGTGCGGTAGCCAACGGCGGTACGCTTAAAGTGATGACCAACGAGACCCAGCATAATGCACGCTTTATCCGCCAGTTAACCGAACGCGTCGCCAACTACGGCATGCTGGATAACCTGTACATTGGCCAGAAAGAGGTACTGCATACCAAAGGGTTCCTCGGAGATCATTTCTTCCTAAGCGGTTCAATGAATCTGACGATCGGCGGGATCGTGATCAATGATGAACAGATTAACTTGACCACAGACAAAACCGCCATCGTGCAGGCGTTGTTAGCATTTAACGACTTTTACCAACCGGCACAGGGAGGTGTGCAATGAACAGCGCTGATAGCGAAAAGTTCCTGCGAGCCTTTTTCCATAGAGAAAACAATATTATCTCTTGGGAAAAAATCGCGGGTGGCCTGCTAGAAGCATCAACCCAACAGCGGTTGACCCCCTGGCTTGACGATGTCCGCAACGGATGTTTCCCGGTGATCCTGCCGCGCGTAGTAAAGGGCAGCAATGACAAAGTCACCTGGTATGCAATGGCCGATGAGGAACGAGACTATGCGGAGTTGCGCGAATTATTAGACGCGCACGTCGGTACCTCGTGGTCAGACTTTAACCGCCAGCGCACGATGCTGGATCCGAGCGACCCGGTGGAAAAAGCGTTGATAGACCACTATAGCGATAGAGTATATAAATTTAGCTCTCTTTCTCTGTCGAGGATCCCGGAGATTTTCAATGGCATAGAGCGCTTACGCCAACAACTCGCAAGCCGCCCGAGTTACCAGCTCACACTTCTGCGCCCGCGTGGCCGTATTCTGCGTGATATTCGTGCCGCCTTGCGCCGTCGTGATGTGCCGCAGACTCGCCTCTATCTGCAGGAACTACGTGAAGCTGGTGGCATAGGCCATATTAACGAACTGTTTATCGAACTGCGCTGTATGGCTCTGGAAGGTGACGCCAAAAGCCTGCTGGATTCGACTCAGTTGCGACAGGTCTTGGATATGCCGCACCCGTTGGTG
Organism: Pseudomonadota bacterium; assembly: GCA_023423855.1. Classification (GTDB taxonomy): domain Bacteria; phylum Pseudomonadota; class Gammaproteobacteria; order Xanthomonadales; family Xanthomonadaceae; genus Luteimonas. The sequence continues at coordinate 1,721 of JAFAEU010000330.1, forward strand.
TTGGCTGAAGAAGTAATGACAGTCTTCTATCAGCAGTTTCTGCTGAAGTATGAGCAGTTGAGCGACCTCGCCGCCCAACGACAAGCATTTAATAATTTGCTGGTGAAGAACGTACCGCGTCTGTTCCAGGTGACGCAGGGTATAAACACGCCATCGGCAATCAAAAATATTCTACTGTGGTTACTTTCTGACACACAAAGTGATCCTGCAAGACTGAGGGAACAGGCACAACAAGTGGTTGCCGGTATGAAGGGGGCAACAGACGATGACCGGCACTGGATCCGCCGGTTGTTGGAAGCATTCCCGACCGTTGCAGTGGCCTCCCCACCGACGGCGAGCATCGATGAATTGCTTGCCAGAGCCGATGAATATCCTGAAAGCGTTCTGAAAGAGTTACTATTGCTACCGGTCAGCGCTCGCGGCGTAGCCATTGCTTTGCAATGTGCCTGGGTCGTAGGCAGTGCAGGAGCTGCTGTGAGTGCTGTCAGTTATCTGCAACAACTGGCACAACAAGAGCGCGACTTGTTACTGGCGAAACCGGCCTTCCAGCGTTATTACACTGCCTTACAGTTGATGCTGCCATCCAAACGAACAGAACATGATACTGCAGGTATCAATAATTGGCAGGACTGGTTGAAGGAAGTGTTAAATAACCCTCAATGGTCGGGGGCGATAGAAGCGGTAGAACAGGCCTGCGGCCAATGGAACGCAGCGGCTTTCCAGCCCGAGGCATTTGTTTCGTTGCTGGATAAAACCAACAACTGCGCCAGTATGGTGTTGCGCGATGCCATTCCAGTACTGCTCGAGTGGCTGGATAACCATCAAACAAGTGCTTCCTGGCAGTCTGTCCGGTTAGCGTTGCTGCAACAACTGGCGCTGGACGACAATAGTTCTCGCGAAGATATCTTTACTGCCTGTGAACTAGCACGCGGTTATTTAGAGGGCGATAGTAATGCGCACGATTACCGCGAACTAATAGAAAACCTGCAGATGATGATCGAGAGTTCAGGTACCACCAGCGCTAGCGCCTGGCTGGATTTGCTGGAACTGTTCTTGGTCTACCCAACTGCTGACCAACTTGCCAGAGAACAATTATTCAA
>JAFAEU010000245.1 GCA_023423855.1 Pseudomonadota bacterium
GCAGGTACATCGCCGCCAGCCGGCGCGCGCCGTCGCGATCGAGCCCCCCGTTGCCGATGAAATCCTCCGCCAGGTGCTGCTGCATCGCAGCAGCATCCCGCTGTTCGAGCGCCGCCTGCAGGGACACAACGCTCCCGCGCAGCGCGGTTTCCGGATCGCTGCGCGAACACGCCGCCAGCGCCAGCAGCAACAACAATATCCAGGGCACCGCCGGCACCGGGCCGACGTGATTTCCCACCAGCGCCGATACCCTGGCGGGAATGCCCGCCCCTTTGATCACCATGCGTTTTTCCATGCCCACGTACTGTACGGGAATGCGTCGTTCGCGCGCGGCGCCGGCGCCCCGCCCGCGCCTTGCCAGCCCCGGGGGCCTATGCTCCAATCCATACCGAACGGTATCGCACAGAATGCCGGCCTGACAGCATCATGGAGGGGATCGAATGACGACAGAACGCCCGTGGCTCGCGCAATATCCCGCAGGTGTCCCGGCGGAGATCGACGTCGACGAATTCCCGTCGATTCCCGCAGTGCTCGAGCAGTCGATCCGCCAGTACGGCGACCGGCCGGCGTTCACCAACATGGGCAAGTCGCTCACCTACAGCGAGATCGACCAGCTCAGCCGTCAGTTCGCCGCCTACCTGCTTGGCGAACTGAAACTCAAGAAGGGCGATCGCGTCGCGATCATGATGCCCAACTGCCTGCAGTATCCGATCGCGACCTTCGGGGTGCTGCGCGCCGGCCTGACGGTGGTCAACGTCAACCCGATGTACACGCCGCGCGAGCTGAAGCACCAGATGGTCGACTCCGGCGCAAGCGTGATCCTGGTGCTCGACAATTTCGCCAAGACCGTGCAGGACGTCGTGGCCGACACCCCGGTCAGGCAAGTGATCACCACCGGGCTCGGCGACATGCTCGGCTTCCCCAAGGGCGCGATCGTCAACTTCGTGCTGCGCAACGTGAAGAAAATGGTGCCCGACTACGACATCCCGTCGGCGGTGCGCTTCAGGGACACGCTCACGCTCGGCCGCCTGCACGAGCTGCCGGAAATCTCGATCACCCACGACGACATCGCCTTCCTGCAGTACACCGGCGGCACCACCGGCGTGGCCAAGGGCGCGATGCTCACCCATCGCAACCTCGTCGCCAACATGCAGCAGGCCGCGGCCTGGGTCGGCAGTGCGGTAACGCCCGGCAAGGAAGTGATCGTCACCGCACTGCCGCTGTACCACATCTTCGCGTTGACGGCGAACGGGCTGGTCTTCATGAAGTTCGGCGCCAAGAACATCCTGATCACGAACCCGCGCGACATGCCGGCGTTCGTCAAGGAACTGAAGAAGGAGCCGTTCACCGCGATCACCGGCGTCAATACGCTGTTCAACGGACTGCTCAACACGCCCGGCTTCGACCAGATCGACTTCTCCTCGCTGCACACCACCCTGGGCGGCGGCATGGCCGTGCAGCGCGCGGTGGCCGAGCGCTGGAAGCAGGTGACCGGTGTCACCCTGATCGAGGCCTACGGCCTGACCGAAACCTCCCCGGCCGCCTGCATCAACCCGATGGACCTGGCCGAGTACAACGGCGCGATCGGCCTGCCGGTGCCCTCCACCGATGCCTGCGTCAAGGGCGAGGACGGCCGCCAGCTCGCCGGCGGCGAGGTCGGCGAACTGTGCATCAAGGGCCCGCAAGTGATGAAGGGCTACTGGAACCGCCCCGAGGACACCGCCGCCTCGATCGACGCCGACGGCTGGCTGCACACCGGCGACATGGCGAAGATGGACGAGCAGGGATTCTTCTACATCGTCGACCGCAAGAAGGACATGATCCTGGTGTCCGGCTTCAACGTGTACCCGAACGAGATCGAGGACGTCATCGCGATGATGCCCGGCGTGCTGGAGGTCGCGGCAGTCGGCGTCCCGGACGACAAGTCCGGCGAGGCGGTGAAACTGGTCATCGTCAAGAAGGATCCGGGCCTGACCGCGGACCAGGTCAAGGCACACGCCCGGGCCAACCTGACGGGCTACAAACAGCCCAAATACGTCGAATTCCGTGACGAATTGCCCAAAACGAACGTCGGCAAGATCCTGCGGCGGGAGCTGCGCGACTCCTAGCCTCGCCTAAGCCCCCGTTTTTCAATCGTTTTTCGCGAAGATCCCTCTTGCAGTTTGCCTTGGATAGGCGCATACAGGCGCCTATCGGGCAATTTCTGACAAGCCTCGGCACATTGTGACCGCTGGCCCGATGGTCATGGGCACTGCCGAATCAGGGGAAACTTTCATGAACAACGTCGAACCGCTCCGTCGCGCCACCACCCTTCCGACCGTCCGCGTCGAAGTCACTCCCGATCAATCGGTCCACTGGCTCTACCAGCACTCGGACATCGGCACGGGCGTGCGTCCGTGTTTCCGCACGCAACTGATGGAGGACATGTGGGGCTACCTGACCTCGATCACGCTGCGCGAATCGCAGCGCGAACCGGGCAGGCTCCGCCACCTCGTGCTGGCCTCCGATGCCTCTTCGTTCAACCTTGGTGGCGACCTCGAGCTGTTCTCCGAACTGATTCGCGGCAACAACCGCCAGCGCCTGCTCGAGTACGCGCGCCGTTGCGTCGACGGCGTCTACCACTTCCACAACGGCCTCGGCGGCGACGTGCGCACGATCGCGCTCGTGCAGGGCGACGCCCTGGGCGGCGGCCTTGAAATGGCGCTCGCCTGCCACACCATCGTGGCCGAGGAAGGCGTTGGCATGGGGCTTCCGGAAGTGCTGTTCGGCCTGTTCCCGGGCATGGGCGCCTATTCGTTCCTGTGCAAGCGCGTATCGCCGCAGCTGGCCGAGAAGATCATCCTGGACGGCACCATCTACAGCAGCGAGGACATGCACAGGATGGGCGTCGTCGACGTCCTGGTGCCGAAGGGCCAGGGCGAGGCCGCGGTGCAGGCGATCATCGACAGGCAGAAGAGCCGCCCGCACGCGCACCTTGCGCTCAACGCCGTGCGTTCCATCGCCCAGCCGGTCGGCTACGACGAACTGATGGGCATCACCGAGGTGTGGGTGGATACCGCCCTCGCCCTCGGCGAGAAGTCGCTCAAGACCATGGATCGGATCGTCAAGGCGCAGACCCGCCTGGCTTCGCGTTCGGCGGCCTGAGGCGCCCGCCGGTATTGCCGCCGATCAGGTATCCCTTGCCTGGTCGGTGGCGTTTTCCCGCCTGAAATCGTGCCTGGCCAGCGCCGCCTGGCCCTGGAGCAAGCCTTCCCTCAGGCCGCGGAGGCGTTGCCTCCATTCGCGCGAGATCTGCCAATCGGGCAGTTGCATGATTTCCCCCGACATGGCCCCGAGCCTGAGCAGGCCCAGGTTGCCGGCAACGCCCTTGAGCGCATGCGCCTGTTCGCGCACCTGGTCCCACTGCTGCGACTTCCCGTGCCCTTCCAGCATGGCCAGGCAGTTCTCGGCATCGATCGAGCACTGTTCGATGAAGCGGACGACGAAATCGCCGCCGATGCCCACCGCGCCGAGTTCCTCCAGCACCTCCGGCTCGAACACCCCGTCCTCGGCGAACTGCAGCTCGACGCGGTCGGTCTGGACCGGCATCTGCGCCTGGCCCGTGGTGGCGATCTCGGCGAGCGTGTCGAGCAGTCTCGCGGCGACCACGGGCTTGGCGATGAAGGCCTTCGCGCCCGCCTGCTCGCAGCGCTGGATCGAATCCGGGGTGACGTCCGCGCTGAGCACGATGACGGGCGTGCGGCGGCTGGCGCCCGCTTCCATCACGCGCAACTGGCGCAGCATGTCGAGGCCGTTGATGCCGGGCATGTGCAGGTCGACGATCACCGCGTCGTACTCGCTGACCTCGATCGCGGCCAGCACGGCTTCGCCGTCGTTGACGGCGACCACCTTGTGCCCGGCCTTCTGCAGCAGGCCCTGCAGCACCATCCGGTTCGCGGCATGGTCGTCGGCAATGAGCACCTGCATGCTGCGCACGCGGGCGCGGTGGCGCAGGAAAGGATCTGAAAACGCGATGACGTTGGCCGGCTGCGCATCGTCGACCTGCTCCACCGGCGCGCCGGGCAGGTCCTCGGCCACCAGTTCGAACGGCAGCTCGACCCAGAACCGGCTTCCGGCATTCTCCGCACTCTCGAAGCCGATGCGGCCGCCCATCGCCTCGGTCAGGCCCGTGGCGATGGTGGTT
>JAFAEU010000293.1 GCA_023423855.1 Pseudomonadota bacterium
ATCCACGACACGCCCGAGATCGCGATGCCCCAGCCCATGCGCCGCAGCGCGGTGACGGTGAAGCCCATGCGCCGCAGGGCCGGGTACAGCACCAGGTTGTTGAACGGGATCAGCAGCATCACCAGCAGCGGGTTGAGCGCCTGCATCTGCGCCGGCTCCTTGACCAGCCAGCTCGGCCACCACCACTGCTCGTGCGGGACGACCATGGCGTTGCCCTGGATGATCCAGGTCGAGGCCTTCTGGTCGAACAGCGACCAGAACGGGGTCACCAGCGCGAACACGATCAGGATGCGCAGCACCGCGCGCACGCCGTCCACCGCGGCGTCCGGATGCCGTCCGCGCGCGCGTTCGAGCTGCAGCGAGGCGCCCCAGCCGCCGAACGCGATCAGCACGCCCAGCGCCAGGCAGGCGGTGATCACGAAGCCGAACGAGTCCGGCCACCACGGCAGGTCCGCGCCCACCGCCTTCAGCGCCCACAGCGCCAGCATCAGCACCGCCACCACGATCCCGCCCCACGCCACCAGCGCGCCGGCATTGCCCTGCCCGGGCCGGCGCTCGCGCAGCGCGGTGCGGATGACGTTGAGGAAGGAATCGGGATCGTTGCCCGACGGCGGCACGTTGACGTACTGCCTGCGGCCCGCCCAGAAGATCACCGTGGCGATGAACATCAGCACGCCGGGAATGCCGAACGCCACCGCCGGCCCGAAGTTGCGCAGCAGCAGCGGCGCGAACAGCGAGGCGAAGAACGAGCCGAAATTGATGATCCAGTAGAACGCGTCGAAGACGACCTTGGCCTTGTCCTTGTTGCTCTGGTCGAACTGGTCGCCGCAGAACGAGACCACCAGCGGCTTGATGCCGCCCGAGCCCAGCGCGATCAGGAACAGGCCGGTGAAGAACCCGGTGCGGTTGCCCTCGAACAGGGCCAGGCAGGCGTGGCCCGCGCAGTAGATCAGCGAGAACCAGAGGACGGTGTTGTACTTGCCGAAGAAGCGGTCCGACAGCCAGCCGCCGAGCAGCGGGAAGAAGTACACGCCGATCACGAAGGTATGGAACACGTCCTTCGCCATCGCCTCGCGCTCGCTGCCCTCGGGCAGGTAGCCCAGCAGCACCGAGCTGATCAGGAACGGCACCAGGATGTTGCGCATCCCGTAGAAGCTGAACCGCTCGCAGGCCTCGTTGCCGATGATGTACTTGATCTGGCCGGGCATCCGGCCGGGCGAGGCGGGCGTTGCAGTGGTCGTCATGCGGCTGCGGTTCCGGGAGCGTGCTGGAAGCCGGAAGGCTAACCCATCCCGCCGCCCCGTGCCCGTGCATCCGGGACGATAGGCACATGGGCACCCACGGCCACGCGCTGGCATCATGCGGCACCCTTCCCGCCCGGGACTACGCATGAAGCAGGCCGTCCTCGCCACCGCCTTCGCCGCGCTGCTCGCGGCCCTGCCCGCCGCCGCGCAGGCGCCGCTGTCCACCGTCGCCGAGCGCAGCGGCTTCGTGAAGACCGGCCGTTACGACGAGACCATCGCGCTGTGTGTGGCATTCGCGCAGCGCTATCCCGACGCCGTGCGCTGCATCGATTTCGGAACCACGCCCGAAGGCCGGCCGATGAAAGCGCTGGTGGTCTCGCGCAGCGGCACGCTGACGCCGGAGGACGCGCGCGCCGGTGGGATTCCGGTGGTGCTGATGCAGGGCGGCATCCACGCCGGCGAGATCGACGGCAAGGACGCGGGCTTCCTCGCCCTGCGCCAGGCGCTGGACGGCGAGGCCGCCGCGGGCGCGCTGGAGCAGCTGGTGTGGCTGTTCGTGCCGGTGTTCAACGTCGACGGCCACGAGCGCTTCGGCGCCTGGAACCGCCCCAACCAGCGCGGCCCGGAGGAAATGGGCTGGCGCACCACGGCGCAGAACTACAACCTCAACCGCGACTACGCCAAGGCCGACTCGCCGGAGATGCAGGCGATGCTGCGCCTGGTCGAGGCCTGGGATCCGATCGCCGCCATCGACCTGCACGCCACCGACGGCGCCCAGTTCGAGCACGACATCTCGATCCAGGTCGAGCCGCTGCATGCGGGCGACGACGCACTGCGCAAAGCCGGCCTCGCCCTGCGCGAGCGCACCATCGCCGACCTCGCCGCGCAGGGCTCGCTGCCGCTGGCCTTCTATCCCTCGTTCGAGGACTACCAGGACCCGGCCTCCGGCTTCGAGGACGGCGTCTCGCCGCCGCGCTTTTCCACCGGCTACTTCCTGCTGCGCAACCGCCTGGCGATGCTGGTCGAGACGCATTCGTGGAAGGAGTACCCGGTGCGCGTGCGCATCACCCGCAACACCATCGTCTCGATCCTCGACCAGATCGCTGCGCACGGCCGCGACTGGATGGTGCTGGCGAAGGCCGCCGACGCGCGCGACCTCGCCGGTACGCCGGTGGCGCTGGACTACACCGCCACCGAACGCAGCCGCACGATCGATTTCCGCGGCTATGCCTATACGCGCACGCCGTCGGAGATCTCCGGCGCGCTGATGACGCGCTACGACGAATCCACGCCGCAGGTGTGGAAGGTGCCGCTGCGCGACGAGGTCGTGCCGCGCACGGTGGTCGACGCGCCGCGCGGCGGCTACATCGTCCCCGCGGCGTTCTCGGACATCGTAGCGGAGAAGCTGGCGCAGCACGGCATCGGGTTCACGCGCATCGGCTGCACCGACATGCACAGCTTCAGGCTGTGCGGATTCGACAAACCCGAACCCATGGAGGTGCAGGCATTCCGCGCCAGCAAGACCGGCTTCGGTGCGCAGTCGGTCGAGGGGCACCAGCGGCTGAGCATCGAAGGCGAATGGAAGCCCGAGCAGCGCGTCGTGCGCGACGGCGCCCTGTTCGTGCCGATCGCGCAGCCGAAGGCACGGCTGGTGATGGCCCTGCTCGAACCGCAGGCGCCGGATTCGCTGCTGCAGTGGGGTGTGTTCAACAACGCCTTCGAGCGCAAGGAATACATGGAAGCCTATGTCGCCGAGGCGGTCGCGCGGGACATGCTGGCGGCCGATCCGGCGCTGAAGGCCGCATTTGAACGACGCCTGCGCGAGGACAAGGCCTTCGCCGACGATCCCTCGGCGCGCCTGGAGTTCTTCCATCGCCGCCACTCCTCGTGGGACGAGCGGCTGAACCTGTATCCGGTGCTGCGGACGGAGCGGGTGCCGGAGTAGACCGGAACCTGCATACGGATCGCACAAGCGACTTCAGCCGTCGATCCCCCTGAGCGCGCGTTTGCCTTCGCTGCTTCGATGGCGGACATTGGGCGCCCCGCACCGGAGGAAGACCGCCATGCGTCCCCTGCCTGCCTGTCTCGCCACGTTCCCGCTCCTGCTCGCGCTGGCCGCCTGCAAGCCGGCGCAGGAGACCCCGCCGCCGGCCGCGGACGCGCCCGTCGACAGTGAAGCACCTGCCGACGCCGCGGCGCCGGCCATGCCGGAAACCGCCACCGCGCGCTTCCGCTGCGGCGACCTGCTGGTCGGCGCGGTCTTCGACAACAGCGCGGGCAACGTCACGCTGTCGCTCGGCACCCGCCAGGTGCAGCTGCCGCAGGCGGTCGCCGCCTCCGGCGCGCGCTATGCGGATGAACAGGGCAACGAGTTCTGGAACAAGGGCGACGAGGCGACCCTGGCGCTCGACGGCGCGAGCCACGCGTGCATCGTCACCGACGAGGCCTCGCCCTGGGACGAGGCGCGCAGCCGCGGCGTGGCCTTCCGCGGACTGGGCACCGAGCCGTTCTGGTCCCTCGAGGTGGACGGCGGCCCCGCACCGCGGATGCGCCTGGACCTGGACATGGGCGAGCGCAAGCTGCTCGTGCCGCAGGTCGCCGCCCTCGACGCGGGCGAAGGCTACGCGGGCAAGGCCGAGGACGGCAGCGACGTCGTCCTGCGCATCACCCGCGGCGACTGCAGCGACGGCATGAGCGACCAGACCTACCCGGCCGCCATCGGCCTGCAGGTGGGCGAACAGACCTACCGCGGCTGCGGGGCGTTCCTGCAGGAGTGAGCCGGCTCGTCCCGCATCGCGGCCGACGGCAGGTGTCGCCGCGTCCAGATCGAATGGAATGCCCTTGAAACGCAATCTTGTCCCGACACTGCTGCTCGCCGTGGCCCTGGTGGCCGCCGCGCTCTGGCTGCAGCGCGATCGCGAACCCGTCGCGGACGGCGCCGCGCCGCCGCCCGCCGCGGACAGCAGCACCGCGCGCCACACACCCGCCTCCGCCTGGCCGGCCTTCCTGCCGAAGGAAGCGCGGCCGGTCCTGCGGCGCATCGCCGACGGCGGCCCGCATCCGTACCGGCAGGACGGCAGTGTGTTCCAGAACCGCGAAGGCCGCCTGCCCTCGCAGCCGCGCGGCTACTATCGCGAATACACCGTGGAGACGCCGGGGCTGGGGCATCGCGGCGCGCGCCGCATCGTCACCGGCGGGCAACCACCCGCCATGTACTACTACACCGACGACCACTACGACAGCTTCCGGCGCTTCGAACCGCCGAGGGAACCGGCGCCATGACCGAATCCGGCTTCGATCCCGGCCTGTTCGACCCCTCCCTGGCCGGCGTGCACCTGGTCGCCGACGGCGACATGGCCCTGCTCGACCTCGCCGCCCGCGATGCCGGCCTGCGCGCCACCGCGATCGACCTCGAACACTGCATCGGCAAGCCCGTGCTGCTGCTGCGGATGGCGACGGCGCTGGAGGTCCCGCCCGGCAGCGGCCGCAACTGGGACGCGCTTTCGGACCTGCTGCGCGACCTGGGCTGGCTGCCCGCGCCGCAGGGCCACGCCCTGTTGCTGTCGTCGGCCGGCGACCTGCGCGACGCCGCCCCCGGCGACTACGACACCCTGCTGTCGATCCTGCACGAGGCCGCGGCGTCCTGGGCCGAGGCCGGCACGCCGTTCTGGGCGTTCATCGGCCTGCCGGACGACGAATTCGACCTGTGCGGGGAACCCTGCCCAAGCGACCCCGGCGCGCAGTAAGCTTGCCGCTCCATTCCAGCGGAGGCCGCCATGGCCAAGACCCTCGACAAGCGCAAGGAAGACAAGAAGAAGCCGGAAAAGTCGCTCAAGGAAAAACGGGCGGCGAAGAAGGAGAAGAAGGCCGGCAAGTGAGCCGGCTTTCTTTTTGGTCTTCTCCCAAGCCGGAAAAACCTGTCATTTCGACCGCAGGGAGAAATCCCGTCTCCGGCACGTGGGAAGGGAAGATTTCTCCCTGCGGTCGAAATGACAGGATCTTTTGCGCGTGGGGCGTTCCGCTTCCTCCGCCATGCGCGCCCGGGCACGGCATCTTTCGTTGCCGATGCCGCGCCGAAGGGCATCGCGCCGGATGCGCTCAGGAACTGCACGACAGCATCGAACACCCCGGCCGGTCGCGGGCCCAGTCCGGGCGTTTCCCCGCGAAGGCTTCCCGTTCCGGCTGCTCGTCGTACGGCCGCCGGACGAGTTCCAGCAGTTCCGCAACGCCCGAAGCATCGCCCGCCTCCGCGCGATCGATCGCCTGCTGCGCGAGGTAGTTGCGCAGCACGTACTTCGGGTTCGCGGCCTGCATCCGCTCGCGGCGCGTTGCGGCGTCCAGCGGGTCCCGCGCGAGGCGGAGGGCGTAGTCGCGCAGCCATGCGGTGAACGCCTCCTCGTGCTCCCCACGCAGCGCCTCGTCGTAGAACGCGTCGCGCATCGCCGCCAGCGAAGGATTGCCGGCATCGACCTCCGCCAGCGCGCGGAAGAACAGCGTCATGTCGACCTGCGCGGCCTGCATCAGCCCGTGCAACGCCTTCATCCGCTCGACGTCATCGTCGCGGCACTCGGCCAGCCCCAGCTTGCGCGCGACGCTGTCACGGTCGGCGCGCGTGTACTCCGCGGCGTAGCGGTCCAGCCCCGCCTGCAGCGGCGCGGCGTCGCCGAACAGCGGCGACAGCGCCTGCGCCAGCCGCATCAGGTTCCAGTGCGCGATCCTCGGCTGCCAGCCGAAGCGGTAGCGGCGGCCGCCGGCATCGGTGGTATTGGGCGTCCAGTCCGGGTCGTAGTCGTCGATCCAGCCGTAGGGGCCGTAGTCGATGCTCAGGCCGAGGATCGACATGTTGTCGGTGTTGAGCACGCCGTGGACGAAGCCCACGCGCATCCAGCCGGCGACCAGCCGCGCGGTGCGCTCGCAGACCTCGGCGAACCATTCGCCGTAGAGCCTTTCGTCGAAGCTGCCGTCGCCACGCAGCCCGTCCAGCGTCGCGCCCGCGCGGTCGCCGAGCAGGTGCGGGAAATCGCGCCAGATGCAGAAATCCGCGAGTTGCCGCAGCAACTCGACGTCGCCGCGCGAATACGGCAGTTCGAAATGGCCGAAGCGCAGGAACGAGGGCGCCACCCGGCACACGATCGCGCCGGGCTCGCCCCGGGGACGGCCGTCGTAGAACATGTCGCGCACCACGCGCTCGCCCGTCGCCACCAGCGACAGCGCGCGCGTGGTCGGGACGCCGAGGTGGTGCATCGCCTCGCTGCACAGGAACTCGCGCACCGACGAGCGCAGCACCGCGCGCCCATCGGCCGTGCGCGCATAGGGCGTCGGGCCCGCGCCCTTCAGCTGCAGCATCTGGTGGACGCCATCGACGTCGACTACCTCGCCGAGGGCGATCGCCCGACCGTCGCCGAGCTGTCCGGCCCACGATCCGAACTGGTGGCCGCCGTAGAC
>JAFAEU010000295.1 GCA_023423855.1 Pseudomonadota bacterium
GCCGCTGCCGGCGCGCATCTACGCCAACGAGGGCGTGGCGCAGATGCTGTTCTTCCAGTCCGACGCCGACGATGTCTGCGAGACTTCGTACCGGGATCGCGGCGGCAAGTACCAGGGTCAGACCGGGGTCACCCTGCCGCGGACCTGAGCGCCTATTCAGTTGCGCCCGCGCCGATGCAGCGGTCCACGGGCGTGGTGAGCGCGGTGCGGATCGCGATGCGCAGCGCCTCGGTGGTCACGTCCAGCGGCAGCACGGCGATGGGCGGCACGTGCACGAAGCCCGCGCGGATGCGGCGGTGCCTGCGCAGCGCGTGCATCAGCCCGAAGAACACGTGGTTGCAGACGAAGGTACCGGCGGTCTGGGAGACCTCGGCCGGGATGCCGGCCTCGCGCAGGGCCGCGTACATCGCCTTGATCGGCAGGGTCGAGAAGTAGGCCGCGGGCCCGCCGCGCAGGATCGGCTCGTCGATCGGCTGGCGTCCGGCGTTGTCGGGGATCCGCGCGTCGTCGACGTTGATCGCGACGCGCTCGAGCGAGATCGCGTCGCGCCCAGCCGCGAGCCCGACGCACAGCACCAGCGCGGGCCGCAGCTCGCGGATCGCGCGCCGCAGCAGCGCCAGCGACGCCCCGAATTCCACCGGCAGCTCGCGCGCGACGATGCGGTGCCCGGCGACGCGCCGGCCGTGCAGTGCGCGAACTGCTTCCCAGCTCGGATTCCGGTCGTCGCCGTCGAACGGCGCGAAGCCGGTCAGCAGCACCGTCGGCGCGGATTGGCGTGGGCGCGCGCTCATCGGAACACGATGAAGTACATGAGCACGATGTTGCAGGCGAGCAGCGGCAGGGCGGTCGCGACCTGCTGGCGGATCACCGCGTTCGGGTCCCTGAGCTCCAGCAGCGCGGCGGGCACCAGGTTGAAGTTCGCCGCCATCGGCGTGAGCAGGGTGCCGCAGTAGCCCGACAGCATGCCGATCGCCGCGAGCGGCGCGGCGTCGGCGCCGTGCAGCTGCACCAGCAGCGGCAGGCCGATGCCGGCGGTCATCACCGGGAACGCGGCGAAGGCATTGCCCATGACCATGGTGAACAGCGCCATGCCGAGGGCGTAGGCGAGGACCACGACGAAGCGGTTGTCGACCGGGATCGCCAGCTGCAACAGTTCCGCCACCGCCTCGCCCACACCCGCGGCCGCGAACACGCCGCCGAGGGTGGCCAGCAGCAGCGGCAGGATCGCGGCCCAGCCGACGGCGTCGATCAGGCGGCGCGACTGTTCGACCGCGCTCCACGGCGTCTGCCGGGTCAGCCGGCAGGCGGCGATCGCGGCGACCACGCAGGCGAGGCCGAGCGCGACCAGGGTGGTCTGCTCGCGGCCGAGCAGGAACACCTCGCCCCACCGCAGATCCTTGAGCACCACCGCGAACAGCACCACCGTGCCGGGGATCAGCAGGGCCGGCCAGAACAGGCGGTTGCCCAGGCGCGTGGCTTCGGCGCGCTTGACCTCGTCCGCGGGTTCGTCGTATCGGCCGCGGGCGAGCCCGCCGAAGCCGGCCAGGCAGGCCAGCGCCACGACCACGATGCCGACGACGGCCGGCGGCAGCCGCTCGGCCGCGAGGAACATCAGGCCGAGCAGGGCCCAGAACAGCGCGGTGCTATGGCGGCGCGGGTTGTGCCGGTCGCGCAGGCCGAGCGCGGCGACCGCGAGCAGGTAGGCGCCGGCGAGCCAGTAGATGAGCTGCAGCGTGATCATGGCGCCGGTTCCCGCGCCGGTGGCGCGCGCAGCGCGGCGGCTTCGCGCGCCAGCTGTGCGTCCATCCGCAGCAGCCGCGAGGCGTGGATGAGGAACGCGCAGATCGCGGTGGGGATGCCCCACAGCGCGATGTGCAGCGGTTCGAGCACGATGCCGTGTTCGGCGAAGAAGCCCTGCATCAGCAGCACCGCGCCGAAGGCGATGAACACGTCCTCGCCGAAGAAGCGGCCGACGTTCTCGCTGGCCGCGGTCATCGCCTTGATCCGCTCGCGGGTCGCCTCGGGCAGCGCGCCGTGGCTGTTCTCGGCGGCGCCGACCGCCATCGGCGCCATCAGCGGGCGCACCGTCTGCGCGTGCCCGCCGAGGTCGACCAGGCCCAGCGCCGACAGCAGCTGGCGTCCGCCGAGATAGGCGGTGAGCGCGCGCCCGGCGGTCGCGCCGCGCAGCCGCGCGATCCACTGCTGCGCGCGTTCCTTCAGGCCATGGCGCTCCAGCAGGCCGATCGCCGGCAGCGTCAGCAGGAACAGCGCGAGGTAGCGCTGCTTGGTGAAGGACTCGCCGATCAGCGCCAGGACGTCCAGCGCGGTGATGCCGGCGAGCAGTCCGGTGGCGATGCCGGCGGCAACGACGACGAGCGCGGGATTGAGCCGCAGCACGAAGCCGATCACGACCAGCGCGATGCCGAGCAGCGGCCAGTAGTTCATGTGGCGGCTCCGGGGGGCGCGACACGGACGCCTTCGGCTTCGAGCGCCGCGCGCAGCGAAGCGGCGAAGCGTGCGGCGTCGGGGCGGTCGCCGTGCAGGCACAGCGTGTCGGCGCGCAGCGGGACGCGGCCGCCGTCGAGGGCGATCACCGCCTGCTCGCGCAGCATGGTGCGCACCTGCGCCAGCGAGGCGTCGAGATCGTCGATCACCGCGCCGGGCCGGTCGCGCGACACCAGCCGGCCCTCGGCGGTGTAGCGGCGTTCGGCGAAGGCTTCCTCGGCGACTGGCAGGCCGGCAAGGCGACCTGCTTCGGCCAGTGCGGAACCGGACAAGGCGTACAGCCACAGCGCCGGATCGATGGCCTGCACTGCGGCCGCGATGGCGTCGGCGACGTCGGCGTCGCGCGCGGCGAGGTTGTAGAGCGCGCCGTGCGGCTTGACGTGGCGCAGGCGCGCGCCGGCCGCTTCGCAGACCGCCGCCAGCCGGCGCACCTGCGCCAGCACCAGCACGTGGATGGCGCCGACACCGAGGTCGAGTTCGCGCCGGCCGAAATGCTCGCGGTCGACGAACGAGGGATGCGCACCGATCGCGACGCCGTGCCGCAGGCACAGCGCGACGGTCGCGCGCATGCTGGCCTCGTCGCCGGCGTGGCCGCCGCAGGCGATGCTGGCCGAGCTGAGGTGGGGAACGATGGCCGCGTCGTCGCCGCAGCCTTCGCCGAGATCGCAATTGAAGTCGATGCGGTCAGGCACGTGCACGTTTCGCGTCGAGGGCCAGCGCGATTCTATGCAGGCGCTGGCGCTGGCCGCAAAGCGCGCGATGCGCCTCGGCCCGCGTGCAGGGTGCGAAGCGCAGGCGTTCGCCCGGGCGCAGCTGCGCGAGCACCGGCCAGTCGGCGCGGATCGCGTGGCCGATGCGCGGATAGCCGCCGTGGGTCTGCGCGTCGGCGAGCAGCACGATCGGCTGGCCGTCCGGTGGCAGTTGCACGGTGCCGGGCACGACCGGTTCGGAGACGCGCTCGCCGTGGTCCGCCGCTTCGAGCGCGGCGCCCTGCAGGCGCAGGCCCTGGCGGTTGCTGTCGGGGGCGACTTGCCACGTCTGCGCGAACAGGGCGTCGGTGGGCGTGGTGGCGTCGCTGCCGGCGAGGATGCGCACGAGCGGATCGCCGCCGGGTGGACGGTCGTCGAACGCGGGATCGATCCACCAGGCCGGGACGTGGAGTGCGTCGACTGCGACGCTGCTGTCCAGCGGCAGCCGGTCGCGGCGCCGCAGCGGACGGCCCTCGTAGCCGCCGAAGCCGGCGCGCAGGTCGGTGCTGGCGCTGCCGAGGAGCGGCGCGATGGCCAGCCCGCCGTGCACGGCCAGGTAGGTCCGTGCACCGTCGAGGCAGCGGCCGAGGCGCAGCACGCTGCCGGCGGGCAGGTCGAGCGGTCGCGAAGCGGGGACCGGCGTGCCGTCCACGTCGGCATCGATGCCAGCGCCGCACAGCGCGATGCGGGCCGCGACGTGGA
>JAFAEU010000386.1 GCA_023423855.1 Pseudomonadota bacterium
CCCAGGCAGCGCATCACCGCCACGCCCGACAGGTGCCGCTCGCTGTGCCGGCGCGCGGCCATCGCCACCGCGACCGCGGCGAGGATCACCGACACCAGCGCGGCGAGGCCGAGGAAGCGGCCGGCGCGATCGAGCGCCGAGCGCACTTCCGGGCGCGCATCGGTGATCGTCTCGATGCGCTGTCCGCGCGCGAGGTTGGCCTTGGCCGTGGTCGCAAAGCGCTCGATCGCCGCGGCATCGCCCGCGACCACCAGCCGGTAGCGGAGGCGGCTGCCTTCCTGCACCAGTCCGGTGGACGGCAGGTCGGCGAGGTTGAGGAAGGCCTTGGGCGCGACGTTGAAATAGTCGATCGAGGCGTCGGGCTCCTGCGCCACCAGCGCGGCGAGGCGGAACTCGCGCGTGCCGATGCCGACGCGATCGCCGACCCGCGCGCCGAGCGTGTCGGCGCCGGCGCGGCTGAGCCAGAGCGTGCCCGGCTCCGGAACCGAACCCGCATCGCGTTCGACGCCGTCGTCGCCGACGATGCGGAACGCGCCGCGCAGCGGGAAACGCTCGCCCAGCGCGCGCAGGTCGCCCAGGCGCAGCTGCGCGTCGCCGCCGCTGCCGACGCGGATCATGCTGTCGAGCTCGACAGTTTCGGTGCGCTGCAGGTCCGGCGCGTTCGCCGCCTCCAGCACCGCGCCGCCGATCGGCGCGTCGCCGCGCACCAGCGCGTCGCCGCCGAGCAGGCGGTTGGCCTCCATCGCCAGCGCGCGCCCGGCGCGGTCGGTGACGAAGCCCACCGAGGTCACCGCCACCACCGCCAGCACCAGCGCCGCGAACAGGATGCGGATGTCGCCGGCAGCCAGGTCACGGCGCAACTGCCGCCAGGCGAGCGAAAGCGTCCTCATGAGAGGGCCCCTTCAGGCAATCGGGCTTCTTGCCCGTCATCCCCGCGAAAGCGGGGATCCATGGACGTTGTGCTCCTGAAAAGCAGGGCCCATGGATTCCCGCTTTCGCGGGAATGACGGATTTTTCCGGGTTCCTGCAAGCGACTCAACGCACTTCGTCCGCGACCAGCCGGCCGCCGTCCAGCCGCAGCGTGCGGTGGCAGCGCGCGGCGAGGTGGTCGTCGTGCGTCACCAGCACCAGGGTGGTGCCGGCGTCCGCGTTCATCGCGAACAGCAGCTCGATGATCGCCTGCCCGGTGTTCGTGTCGAGGTTGCCGGTCGGTTCGTCGGCGAACAGCAGCGAAGGTTTCGTCACGAACGCGCGCGCCAGCGCCACGCGCTGCTGCTCGCCGCCGGAAAGCTGCTTCGGATAGTGGTCCAGGCGCTCGCCGAGGCCGACCTTGCCCAGCATCTCGCGCGCCGGCGCCTGCGCATCGGCATCGCCGCGCAGCTCCAGCGGCAGCATCACGTTCTCCAGCGCGGTCAGCGAGGGCAGCAGTTGGAAGTTCTGGAACACGAAGCCGACCTTGTCGCCGCGTACGCGGGCGCGGCCGTCCTCGTCCAGGGTCGAGATCGTATCGCCGTCGATCGCGACCGCGCCGGCGCTGGGCACGTCGAGCCCGGCCAGCAGCGACAGCAGGGTGCTCTTGCCCGAGCCGGACGCGCCGACGATGGCGACCACCTCGCCGGGCGAGACCGCGAAGCCGACACCGTCGAGGATCGTCAGCTCGCCCGAGGGCAGGGTCACGCGCTTGCCCAGGCCCTGCGCAAGCAGGGCGGGCACGGCGGGACGGGCATGGGAATCGGCGGCGTGGGGGCCAGCGACATGCGGCGCGGGGGCGTCGGCCATGTTCATTCCGGATTGGGTATCGTGGACCGCAGGCGCCACCAGTGCGCGCGACGGATGAGGATTCGACAGATGAAGCAAGGTTATGCGGCCTGCGGGCGCCCGATGCAATGGGCCATCGGTTTACTCGTGCTGCTGGCGCTGCTGCCCGCCTTCGCCCGGCCCGCGCCCGCCGACACGCCGCAGCCGCGCACGGTGCTGGTGATGGGCGATTCGCTGTCGGCCGGCTACGGCATGGCCGCACACGAGGGCTGGGTGGCGCTGCTGGGCGAACGCCTGGCGAAGGAAAAGCCGGGCTGGCGCGTGGTCAACGCCAGCATCAGCGGCGAGACCACGGCCGGCGGCTCGTCGCGCATCGTCGCCGAGGTGCTGCGCCACCGGCCGGACGTGGTGGTCATCGCGCTCGGCGCCAACGACGGCCTGCGCGGCCTGCCGCTCGCCGAGGCGCGGCGCAACCTCGCGCGCATGATCGGCGCCTCGCGGCACGTCGGCGCGAAAGTGCTGCTGGTCGGCATGCGCATGCCGCCCAACCTCGGCGCCGACTACACCGCCGGCTTCGAGCGCAACTACCGCGACCTGTCGAAGCTGTTCGACACGGCGCTCGTGCCGTTCCTGCTGGAACCGATCGCGCTCGACCGCGACGCCTACCAGGACGACAACCTGCACCCCACCGTCGAAGCGCAGCCGAAGCTGCTCGAGCACGTCTGGCCTGCGCTGGCGCCGCTGCTGGACTGAAGCACGGGCCGCGACCGCGCTCGCGCGCCCGTGCGGGCGAACATTTCCGCACGGATGGCCTTCCTCTCGACCGCCTGTCGGAGGGGCCACGCCGCGCGGCGGTCGCAGCATGCGACTTTTCTCGACCGTTAAGCCAAGCGAGCGCAGACTGCGCCCATCGGCCACCGGAGCCCTGCCATGAAACACGCCGCACGCCTCCTCCTGATCGTCGCCGTCCTGCTGGCGACCGCGACGGCGACCGCGAAGGTCCGCAACGTCACCGATCCCGACGCGCCCCGCAGCCTGCCGGACGATGGCCCGGTGAGCGTGCAGTGGGCCGACCCGGCCGAATTCACCGACCTCAAGTTCAGCGGCAACCGCTGGAAGGCGCGCGAGGGCAACTGGGTCTACCAGTTGGCCGACCACCTGCGCGGCTCCGCGGCCAAGCGCCTGCCCGAAGGCGACCGCCTCGAGGTCACGATCACCGACATCAACCGCGCCGGCCGCTACGAGCCCTGGCGCGGCATGCAGATGCAGGACGTGCGGATCCTGCGCGACATCTACCCGCCGTCGATGACGCTGGAGTTCCGCCACTATGGCGCCGACGGGCAGGTGCTCGCCGAAGGCAGCCGCGAGGTGCGCGACACCGGCTTCCTGATGGGCGGCAGCAACTTCGGCAGCCGCAACGACAACCTGTACTACGAGAAGCGGATGATCGACGACTGGGTGCGCGACGAACTGCGCAAGCCGGCGGTCGCGAGCAACTGAACCGGCGACAAGGACGAAGCCCCGGCCAGACCGGGGCTTTTTTCGTTCCATCGAGGGAAGGAAGGGCTGTTTGTCGGTTTGCTGGTGAGCATCTGCCACCAACCGCGCATTGCCACACCCACCGGTTGCGGGCACGATCCTGCACATGACCGTCTACGTCGACGATGCCGTCACCCTGTGGCGCGGCCAGCGCTGGGCGCACCTGATGGCGGACACGCTGGAGGAACTGCACGCGTTCGCCGCGCGACTCGGCCTGCCGCGCCGTGCCTTCCAGGACAAGACCAGCGGCGCGCATTACGACGTGACCGCGGACCTGCGCGAACGCGCGATCGCGCTCGGCGCCATGCCGATCTCGCGCCACGCCGATCGCGAACTCGTGCGCCGCGTGATCGCGCGCGCCAGGGCGCAGGGGCGGCGCGAGGCGCCCTGAACCCTCTTCCGCACGCGCCGGCGCAGCGACGCGGCTATGCTTGTCCGGCCATGCCGCGAACCGTCCACGTCACCCGCTATGTCACGCCGCTGCGCGAGGGCGGCTCGATGCCAGCCGTGGTCGAGGCCGACGACGACGGCATGTACGTGCTCAAGTTCCACGGCGCCGGCCAGGGGCCGCGCGCGCTGGTCGCGGAATGGATCGTCGGCAGCCTCGCCCGCGCGCTCGGCTTCGACGTGCCGGAGATCGTGTTCGCCGAACTCGACCCGGTGCTCGCGCGCACCGAGGGCGATCCCGAGATCCAGGCCCTGATCCGCGCCAGCGACGGCCTCAACCTCGCGCTCGACTACCTGCCCGGCGCGGCCAACTTCGATCCGCTGGCCTGGCAGCCGGACCCCGCGTTGGCGTCGCGCATCGTCTGGTTCGACGCCTTCGCCAGCAACGTCGACCGCAGCACGCGCAACCCCAACCTGATGCTGTGGCACCGGCGGCTGCACCTGATCGACCACGGCGCGGCGCTGTACTTCCACCATGGCTGGGACGGCGACCCCGCGCGCGCCGACGCCGCGTTCCCGCTGATCCGCGACCACGTGCTGCTGCCCTGGGCGGATGCGGTGGCGCAGGCCGACGCCGAACTCGCGCCGCAGCTGACGCCGGCGCTGATCGCCGGCATCGTCGCGCAGGTGCCGGACGCCTGGCTCGGCGGGCCGGATGCGTTCGCCGACGCCGACGGCCAGCGCGCGGCCTACGTCGACTATCTGGTGCGGCGCGTGCGGAACCGCGCCGCCTTCGTCGAGGGCATCGCCGATGCACGCCGCTGAGTTCTACGACTATGCGGTCCTGCGGCTGGTGCCGCGGGTCGAGCGCGGCGAGTTCATCAACGTCGGCATCCTGCTCTCGTGCGCGGCGCGCGGCCACCTCGACGTGCGCATCGAACTGGACGAGGCACGCGCGCTGGCGCTCGATCCCGCGCTCGACCTGGCGCTGGTGCGGCGCCTGCTCGACGCGGTCGAAGCGGTCTGCCGCGGCGGCACCGAAGCCGGCCCGATCGGGCTGCTGCCGCCGCGCGCGCGCTTCCACTGGCTCACCGCGCAGCGCAGCGCGATCCTGCAGACCTCGCCGGTGCACGGCGGCAAGTGCGGCGACCTCGACGCGACGATGGAACACCTGCTGCAGCGGATGGTGCGCGTCGCCGGGCGCGGCTGATCGCTCGGCTACAATGCGGCACGCTTCCCGTTGCCGCCCACGCCATGACCGACACGCCGCCCGACCGACTGTCCAACGACCCGCGCAGCCCGCACTACGACGCCGCCCTGCTCGAGCGCGGCATCGGCATCCGCTTCAAGGGCGTGGAACGGCGCGACGTGGAGGAGTACTGCATCAGCGAGGGCTGGATCCGCGTCGCCGCCGGCAAGGCGCTCGATCGCCGCGGCCAGCCGCTGACGATCAAGCTCAAGGGCGAGGTGGAGGCCTGGTTCAAGCTGCCCGACGCGGAGTAGGCCTGGGGGAGCGGCCCTGCCTTCACGGGCGGCCCCCTGGTCGCAATCAGGAATACGGAATGGCGTAGGTCGGCCCCCGTATCAAGTACGGGGCAGGCTCTACGTGGCCGACGCCTTGCCCGCCGATGGCCATGCGTCGGGGGCGTAGCCCCGACCTACGGATTTGGTGCCCCACAGGTTTCAGACCCGGTAGCGCGCTTCCAGCAGGTCGATCTCGCGCACCACGCGGCGCGCGACCTCGTCGGAGATCGCGTACTGGCGCGCGAGTTCGAACACGCGGCGGCGCTCGGCCTCGAGCCCGGCCAGCCGCAGTTCGCGCTCGGCGCGATCGGCCTTGTGCAGGGTCGCGGCCTCGACCGCGGTGCCGGAACGCTCGCCGATCCGGTGCTCGTACAGCGCCATCACCCGCACCGCCGCCTGCGCGTACAGGTCGGTGTCGGCGGAGTCGTCAGGGATCGCGTGCTGCGCGCGGTCGATGGCGGCGATCGCGGCGGTCGCGCCCTCGCGCCGGGCCAGGTCGAGCTGCCGCTGGTCGTCGCTGTCCTCGGGCAGCTGCAGGCCCACCAGCAGCCGCGGC
>JAFAEU010000425.1 GCA_023423855.1 Pseudomonadota bacterium
CCCGCGCCCCGCGCCGCGTCCACCCACGCAGGTCGCGCGCAATAACGCACCGCAGGTTGGTGGCCTCGGCTGGCCGGTCAGCGGCAGCCTGCTCACCGCCTACGGCGGCAAGCTGCCCGACGGTCGCAGCAGCACCGGCATCCTGATCGGCGCGCCCGCCGGCACGTCGGTCAAGGCGGTCGCCGACGGCACCGTGGTGTTCGCCGAATGGATGACCGGCTACGGCATGATCCTGATCGTCGACCATGGCAACGGCACGATGAGCCTGTACGCGCACAACGACGCCCTGCTGAAGGCCGCCGGCGACGCGGTGAAACGCGGCGACGCGGTCGCCACCGTCGGCAACTCCGGCGGGCAGGGGCAGCCGGCGCTGTACTTCGAACTGCGCCGCAACGGCCAGCCGGTGAATCCGAACACGTTCCTGCAGAAACGCTGAACAGGCCGCGTCCGCGGGCGCCGCGCGGACCACGGCGGCAGGCTCCGCTTCACCCAAGGCCGGGACGGGCCCGCATAATCGGACGAACCCCGCGCGCGCCGCGCGGTCCGACCTTCATCCCGTTCCGGAGTGCCTGCATGTCCCGTCGCACCTCGCCGCTGCTCGTCGCCCTGCTGCCGCTGGCGCTGGCTTCGCCGTTCGCGCCCGCGCAGGACGCCGCGCCTCCGGCGGCGGAACAGGAGGTGCCGGCGCCGTCGCAGGACGCCGCGCCCGCGCAAGCCGCGCCGGCGGACGGGGACACGCCTGCGCTGGAACAGGAAGAAGCCCCTGCGGCACCGGCCACGGACGAGGAGCAGGACGCCGCCGTCGCCGCCAGCGACGACCCGGATGCCATCGAAAGCGCCGCGACCAAGGTGCCGCTGGAGGAAATCCGCCGCTACGTCGGCCTGTTCAACGCGATCCGCGAGGGCTACGTCGACCCGGTCGAGGACCGCAAGCTGATGGACTCCGCGATCCGCGGCCTGCTGTTCGACCTCGACCCGCACAGCGCCTACCTCGAAAAGCGCGCGGCCGAGGCCTTCGACGAGGGCACCACCGGCGCCTACGACGGCATCGGCGTGGAGGTGCTGCAGCTGCCCGACGGCAAGGTGCGGGTGATCGCGCCGATCGACGACACGCCGGCGGCCAAGGCCGGCATCCGCTCGGGCGACACCATCGTCGCCGTCGACGGCAAGCCGCTGACGCCGGCCGACGCCGACGGCCACGGCCCGCTGCGCGGTCCGCCCGGCAGCAAGGCCGTGCTCAGCGTCGTGCGCGAGGGCGAGATGAAGCCGCTGGAGATCACCGTGCACCGCGAGACCATCCGCGTGGCCAGCGTGCGCGGGCGCATGCTCGAACCCGGCTACGGCTACGTGCGCATCAGCCAGTTCCAGGTCGAGACCGCGGAGGACTTCGCGCGCACGCTGGGGCGCCTGCAGGGCGAGGCCGGCGGCGCGCTGAAGGGCCTGGTCATCGACCTGCGCAGCAATCCCGGCGGCCTGCTCACCTCGGCGGTGCGCATCGCCGACGACCTGCTGGAGAAGGGCGGGATCGTCAGCACCCGCGGCCGCAGCAGCGTCAACGACACCGCGTTCAGCGCCACGCCCGGCGACCTGATGCAGGGCAGGCCGGTGGTGGTGATCGTCGACGCCGGCTCGGCCAGCGCGTCGGAAGTGCTGGCCGGCGCGCTGCACGACAACGGCCGCGCGCGCATCGTCGGCAGCCGCAGCTTCGGCAAGGGTTCGGTGCAGACGGTGATGCCGCTGGGCAACGGCGACGCGGTCAAGCTCACCACCGCGCGCTACTACACGCCCAGCGGGCGCTCGATCCAGGCGCGCGGCATCGATCCGGACGTGGTGCTCAAGCCCGACACCACCGAACCGAAGCTGGTCTCGACCTTGCCCGGCTACACCGAAGCCTCGCTGCCCGGCCACCTGCGCGGCGACGAGGAGGACGGTTCGGCCGCCGGCGACGTGCTCGACGGCGACGGCCCGATCGAGGCCGCGCTGGCGGAGCTGAAGAAGCCGAAGCCCGAGGTAGCGACCGCACCCGCGGCCGCGGACGCGCCGAAGCGCGACTAGGGCCCGTCCCTGCGTTCGTGTTTCGCCAAGCGCGCGCCCGGATCCTCCGCACCTGTCATTTCCACACCTGTCATTTCACACACCCTGTCATTTCGACCGCAGGGAGAAATCTCCTGCCCGGCCGCAGTCGTCCTGTCGCGCCCGAATGAACCATCCATGCACGATAGGTCTCGCACTCCGGCAGGAAGATTTCTCCCTGCGGTCGAAATGACGGGGTGTGGTGGCAGGACAGGTGGAACGATGCGCGCTGCCCGTGTCCGGGCATTCAGCCGCCCGGTGCGGTGAGCTTCAGCCCCAGCAGCACTGCCGCCAGCCCCAGCAGCACGCTGCCGCCGACGTAGCCCGACGCGACCAGCCACTCGCCCCGGCGCAGCAGCTGCGCGGTTTCCAGCCCGAACGCCGAGAACGTGGTGAAGCCACCCAGCACGCCGACGAACAGCAGCAGGCGCAGGTCGGCCGTCAGCCAGCCGGGCCAGCGCTCGGCCAACCCGGCGAGCAGGCCCGCCACCAGGCAGCCGGCGAGGTTCACGACGAAGGTGCCGAGCGGAAACTTCTGCGCCGCGACGGCCTGCATCGTCCACGTCGCCAGCAGGTAGCGCGCGATCGAACCGAACGCGCCGCCGAGGCCGACCAGTGCGATCCCCTGCAGCGTCATCGCGGCGCCTTCAGCGCGGCTTCGCCGGCAGCGGGAACGGCGTGACCACCTTCTCGCCCGACTCGGCGTCGCGGATCGCGGACTGGCCCTTCTTCTCCACTTCCTCCACCCGCAGGATCGCCTGCATCGGCAGGTGCAGGGCGCGGGTGTTGCCGAACTCGTCGCGCAGCCGTTCCTCGGTCGGGTCGACGACCAGTCCGTCGTGCACGTCGAACACCAGCTCGGCGACCTCGACGAAGCCCCACAGCCGGCCGCTGTCCACGCGCCGCGCGTACAGCTCGTAGACCTTGCCGTGGTTGAGGAAGGTGACCTTGTAGAGCGGTTTCGACATGGAGCGGATTATAGGAGCGTGATTGGTGATTCGTGATTCGTGATTGGAAAAAGCAGGAGCGTCACCGACGCCCTTGTCGAATCACCAATCACGGCCTCAATAGCCTTTCAACCGCCGCAGCCGCCGCGCAATCGCCCCGCGCGAGGCGATCGCGAACAGGATCCCGAACAAAAAGCCCGCCGCATGCGCCGCCCAGGCCACGGCGCCGAAGGCCGGGCCGATGTAGGCGAACACGATCTGCAGCACCGCCCAGACCCCGATCAGCAGCGACGCCGGCGCGCGCACGAATTCCAGGAACAGCCCCAGCGGCACCACCACCCCCAGCCGCGCCTGCGGGAACAGCGCCAGGTAGGCGCCGATCACCGCCGACACCGCGCCCGAGGCGCCGATGATCAGCCGGTCCGGGGCGCCGATCACCAGCACCGCGAACAGGTTGGCCAGCGCGCCGCCGAGGAAGAACAGCGCCAGCAGCCGCCACGGCCCCATCACCCGCTCGGCGGGCAGGCCGAAGATCAGCAGGAACACCAGGTTGCCCAGCAGGTGCGCCCAGTCGGCGTGCAGGAACAGCGCCGTGGACAGGCGCAGCCACTGCTGCGGCTCGGCCCAGACCTGCCACGGCCCGGCGCTCGCCGAGCCGCCGGCCAGCGCCCCCCAGTCCAGCATCAGCGCCCGCTGCGAGGCGTCCGAGCGCGACAGCGCGAACAGGAACGCCGCCCACAGCAGGGCCGCCAGCAGCGGCGTGGCCCAGCGCAGCGAGGCGCGGGTGCGGGTGGGGACGGACACGAACATGGCGCCACCTTACCCGCTCCGGCGGCGCCGGTTCATGCCCCGCCAACGCCTCCCCGTGCCGGGCGGCACATTCACCACACGCACCGGTACGGTATAGTGCGCGCCGCGTCGTGGGTCGGGAGGGCGAGTTCCGGCGGCGAGGGCGGGATCCATCGGATCCGGCTGTCATCGCGACGCGGCACCGTCACGTCACCGGAGAGACCCAACCCCATGCGCAAGATCCCCCGCACCACCGTCACCGCGCTCGCGGTCGGCATTGCCGGCACGCTGGCCTTCGCCTCCAGCGCCCACGCCGCCGGCTTCCAGCTCAAGGAAAACAGCGTCAAGTCGATGGGCAGCGCCTTTGCCGGCACCGCCGCCAAGACCGGCGACTCCTCGGTCGTGGCCAACAACCCGGCGGTGATGACCCAGTTCGAAGGCAACACCTTCCAGGTCGACGTCACCGCGATCGACCTGAGCTACGAGTTCAAGGGCACCGCCACCGACGCCTTCGGCCGGCCGATGACCGGCAGCGACGGCGGCGACGCCGGCGGCCTCACCCCGGTGCCGGCGATGTCCTACAT
>JAFAEU010000432.1 GCA_023423855.1 Pseudomonadota bacterium
CCGTGGCCGAACGGATACAGCGGCGTCCAGGGCACGTCGATGTACTTTCTGGTGTACTTGTTGTCCTTCGCCGGCGGGCGTCCGGTGTTGCGGTGGGCGTGGTAGATCGGCACCTGGCCGACGTTGCGCGGCACCGTCACCGGCAGCTTGCCCGACGGGCTCACGTCGCCGAGCAGCACGTCGACGATCGCGTTACCGCCCTCCACGCCCGGGAACCAGGCCTCGAGGATCGCCGGCACCCTGCCCTGCAGCGCGCCGGTCGACAGCGGCCGGCCGTTGAGCAACACCACCACCACCGGCTTGCCGGTCGCGGCGACCGCGAGCGCGAGTTGTTCCTGCACGCCTGGCAGGTCGAGCGAGGTGCGGTTGTTGGCCTCGGCGCTCATCTCCGGGTGTTCGCCGAGGAACATCAGCACCGCGTCGGCCTCGCGCGCGGCGCGCACGGCCTTGTCGAAGCCCGAGGTGTCGGCGCTGTCGATGTCGGCGCCCTTGGCGACGACCAGCCGCGTGCGATCGCCGAGCGCGGCCTTCAGCGCGGCCAGCGGCGTCACCGCGTCCGCGGGCCGGCCGATGCCGACCCAGTTGCCGAGCATGCCCCAGGGCTCGTCGGCCAGCGGTCCGATCACCGCCAGCGAACGCAGCGACTTCGACAGCGGCAGCACGTCGCCCTCGTTCTCCAGCAGCACCATCGACTTCTGCGCCATGCGCCGCGCAGCGGCGCGGTGTTCCGGCGTCAGCGTCATCGCCTCCTGGCGCGCGCTGTCCTTGCAGTAGCGGTAGGGGTCGTCGAACAGGCCGAGGCGGAATTTCGCGTTGAGCACGCGCCGCACCGAGGCATCCACCTCGGCCATCGGCACGCGGCCGGCCTGGACCGCCGCCGGCAGGTCCTTGAGGTAGATGTTGCTGACCATGTCCACGTCCACGCCGGCGCGCAGGCCGAGGCGACCGGCGTCCTCACGCGTGGCGGCGACGCCGTGCTCCATCAGTTCGAGCACGCCGGTGTAGTCGCTGACCAGCAGGCCGTCCCAGCCCCAGTCCCCGCGCAGCACGCCTTCGATCAGCGGCCGGTGCGCGTGCATCGGCACCCCGGAGATCTCGTTGAACGCGGCCATCACCGACTGCGCGCCGGCGTCGACCGCGGCCTTGAACGGCGGCAGGTAGACCTCGTGCAGGGTACGCTCGGGGATCTCGGCGATGTTGTAGTCGCGCCCGCCCTCGGCCGCGCCGTAGCCGACGAAGTGCTTGGCGGTGGCGAGCAGGGTGTCGGGCGCGGCGAGGTCCTCGCCCTGGAAGCCCTGCACGCGCGCGGCGGCGAACGCCGAGCCCAGGTAAGGGTCCTCGCCCGAGCCCTCGACGATGCGGCCCCAGCGCGGGTCGCGGGCGATGTCCACCATCGGCGCGTAGGTCCAGTGGACGCCGTGCGCGGTCGCCTCCACCGCGGCCACGCGCGCGGCGGTGCGCGCCTCGTCCGGATCGAAGCTCGAGGCCTCGCCCAGCGGCACCGGGAAGACCGTGCGCATGCCGTGGATCACGTCGTAGGCGAACAGCAGCGGGATGCCCAGCCGCGACTCCTCGACCGCGATCCGCTGCAGCCGGCAGGTCAGCGCCGCGCCGTGGGTGCCGAGCCAGGAGCCGATCTCGCCCTTGCGCACCTGATCCTCGCTGCCGGCCATCGCCGCAGGACCGGTGTTGTTGCCCACGCCCGGCGGCTGGTTCAGCTGGCCCAGCTTCTCGGCCAGGGTCATCTTCGCCATCAACGCGTCGACGTAGGCCTTTTCGGCCGCGAGATCTCCGGCGGAGGTCTTCGGCGGCGGCGGTTCGGCCCAGGCCACCGGAGTGACCAGTGCGGTCGCCAACAGGGCGGACAGGAGTGGCGTCAGGCGGATGCGGGGGCAGGCGCGCTTCATGGATCCCTTGGCGAAGATGGCGTTGGCGCGAGAATGTAAACGTTTCCAAGAACGGATGCACGGCACGGTGCAGCATCGGCCTGCCGCGGTTTTCGGCCCGATTGTCGTCAGGTGGAAACGCGAAAGATGCTGGGTCCCCGCCTTCGCGGGGATGACGGACTTGTCCGCGGGGACGACGGACTTATCCGTCCATGTCGTCCGCTACGGCAGGACCCGGCGAAACGGCCGGACCTCGACCCGGGTGTAGACGCCGGCTTCGACGTAGGGGTCGGCGTCGGCCCAGGCGCGGGCCGCCTCCAGCGACTCGAACTCCGCGATCACGATGCTGCCGCTGAAGCCGGCCGGCCCGGGATCCTCGGCATCGATCGCCGGACACGGGCCGGCCAGCAGCAGGCGCCCCTCGTCGCGCAGCGCGAGCAGCCGCGCAAGATGCCGCTCGCGCGCCGCCATGCGCTTGCCGAGCACCTGCTCGCCGTCATGGCCCTCGATCGCGTACCACATGCCGTTGCTCCGCTCCTGTGCAGACGCGATTCTAGGCCGGCGCTGCATTCCGCTGCGCCATCGCCTCCCCCATCCGCCCGTCCGCTGGACAGCCCGCGGGCCAGCGCTTACCCTAGGGACCAAGTTCCGCAGCCGAACGCCGCTTCCGTCGCCCCAGGACGCAGAGCCGCGGCCCCTCGGCCAGGACCCGACGCCCCTTCCTTCAGTCTTCTGCCGGCACCCGGCATGGCCTGTCCGTGGCGTCCGGTCGCAAGACGCTTTGCCAGTGCTGATGTCCGGACCCGTGCATGCCAGGGATGCGCGCCCGTACACATGCGCAGCCCGTGGCCGCACGCCGGCCCGCGGCAACACTCGACAAGCCAGACGGCCCGGAGGGGTCGCAACGCGAATGAGCCAATCCGCACAGGACAACGCCGCGCAGGCGGCTTCCCATCCGCAGCAGCAGGAGATGCCGCTGGCGGTGGTGCACGGCCAGCCGGTGCTGCAGATCCCGCAGGACCTGTACATCCCGCCGGATGCGCTCGAGGTGATCCTCGAGGCGTTCGAAGGCCCGCTCGACCTGCTGCTGTACCTGA
>JAFAEU010000004.1 GCA_023423855.1 Pseudomonadota bacterium
GTAGGTTGGGTTGGGGCTTTTGAACCCCCGGCCCCCACCCAACCCTCCCCCCCAAGCGGGGGAGGGCTTCACCCCCCCCCCCAGCGAGGCGCACGCATGAACGACCTCTGGGCCGCCCTCTGCCTCGTCGCCGTCCTCGAAGGCCTGGTGCTGTTCATCGCCCCCGGCGGCTGGAAGCGCGCCGCCGAACAGCTGCAGGCGCTGCCCGAGCGCCAGCTGCGCACGATCGGCGGCATCGTCCTCGCGGCCGGCCTGGCTGCGCTGTACTTCGTGCGCGGCACCTGAGGCGAGCCCCCGGATCCTCGCCCATCTACGCCGTCATTCCCGCGAAAGCGGGAATCCATGCCGGTTCCTGTCGGATGCCGGAACGCGGCACCTGGCACGCGACCCGCGGGGTGGCCCCGTCGCGCAAAACCCGGATAATGCACAAAAGCCGGATGGGCCGATTCCGAAAGGATGCGCCCACCGGCTTTTTCCGTGTCTGGCCCCGGCGTGGCGGCGCGCTCCCCGATGGAGCGCTCCGCGCAATCGCGACGGGACCCGACCCGGCCCATCCAGCGGCCCCGATGGCCGCATGCAAGAGGAGTGATCCGCCATGGGTCAGTCAGTGGTGGTCCTCGGCGCCCAGTGGGGCGACGAAGGCAAGGGCAAGATCGTCGACCTGCTCACCGAGGAGATCGGCGCGGTCGTGCGTTTCCAGGGCGGCCACAACGCCGGCCACACGCTGGTGATCGGCGGCAGGAAGACCGTGCTGCACCTGATCCCGTCCGGCATCCTGCGCGAGGGCGCGCTGTGCCTGATCGGCAACGGCGTCGTGCTTTCGCCGGCCGCGCTGAAGAAGGAGATCGACGAACTCGAAGGCAACGGCGTCGAAGTGCGCTCGCGCCTGAAGATCAGCCCGGCCACGCCGCTGATCATGCCGTACCACATCGCGCTGGACCAGGCGCGCGAGAAGGCCGCCGGCGGCAAGGCCATCGGCACCACCGGGCGCGGCATCGGCCCGGCGTACGAGGACAAGGTCGCGCGCCGCGGCATCCGCGTCGCCGACCTGCACTATCCGAAGCAATTGGAGGAACTGCTGCGCACCGCGCTCGACTACCACAACTTCGTGCTGACCAGGTACCTCGGCGGCGAGGCGGTCGATTTCCAGCAGACCTACGACGAAGCGCTGGCCTTCGGCGAATACGTGCAGCCGATGAAGTCCGACGTGGCCGGCATCCTCCACGACCTGCGCAAGCAGGGCAAGAAGGTGCTGTTCGAAGGCGCGCAGGGCGCGCTGCTCGACATCGACCACGGCACCTATCCCTACGTCACCAGCTCCAACACCACCGTCGGCGGCGCATTCGCCGGCACCGGCGTGGGCGCGGACGCGATCGACTACGTGCTCGGCATCGCCAAGGCCTACGCCACGCGCGTGGGCGGCGGCCCGTTCCCGACCGAACTCGACGACGAGGTGGGGCAGGGCATCCGCGACCGTGGCCAGGAATACGGCGCCTCCACCGGCCGCCCGCGCCGCTGCGGCTGGATGGACATCGTCGCGCTCAAGCGCGCCGTCGCGATCAACGGCATCAGCGGCCTGTGCATCACCAAGCTCGACGTGCTCGATGGCATGAAGTCGCTCAAGATCTGCATCGCGTACGAGTATCGCGGCAAGCGCACCGAGTACGCCCCGCTCGATGCCGCCGGCTGGGAAGAGATCACGCCGGTCTACCTCGAGTTCCCCGGCTGGGACGAGAACACCCATGGCGTCACCGAATGGGACGACCTGCCGCCCGCCGCCCGCGCCTACCTGCGCGCGCTGGAGGAACTGGCCGGTTGCCCGCTGGCGATCGTCAGCACCGGACCCGATCGCGACCACACCATCGTGCTGCAGGATCCGTTCGCCTGAGGCGCCGTCGGGCGCAGCGAAGCCTGACCGGAAGCCCCGCGCAAGCGGGGCTTTCGTCTTTCCGGGGAAGGCGAAAGGCGCGCGGCTTTCCCACCCTGACCGTGACGGCCGTTGTCGCAGGCACCCGGGACCGCTTTCCGGGTGACCGGAGGGAGTTGTGCGGGTAATTGCATGGGAATTACTTGAATAATGGGAATCATTCGCATCTAATATCCGGTCTGCCGACCGAGAACGCTTCAGCGCCCCCGATCGACGCCCGTGAATCGGGCCGGCCGCGATGGCCAGACCGACGAACGCCACCTCCTTCCTCCCGATCCGGACCCTCAATGCACCCCACGCGCCCGTCCGCCCCGCGGCCCGCCCGCGTCCGCCGCTTGGCTCCGTCTTCCCCCACCCGCGGCCGCCTGCACGCCGCGATCGCGCTGGCCTGCCTGTCCGGCACCGCCCTGTCCGCGCCGCAGGACGCTTCGGCCGATGCCCAGGCCACCGGCGACGCCATCGCCGCCGAACTGGACACGGTCCTCGTTCTCGCCCAGCGCGCCAGCCGCGTCAGCAACGGCGCGATCAATCTCGACCTGGCGATCAAGGACACCCCGCAGTCGATCAGCGTGGTGACCCGGGAACAGATGCAGCAGTTCGGCGCCGACAGCGTCAACGAGGCGCTGAAGCTGGCCACCGGCCTCCAGGTGGACGAGTGGGAAACCAACCGCACCACCTACTCCGCGCGCGGATTCGACATCCTCAACACCCAGATCGACGGCGTCGGCCTGCCCAACGGCTGGGGCGTCGCCACCGGCGCGCAGGACGCCTTCGGCTACGAGAAGGTGGAAGTGATCCGCGGCGCCAACGGCCTGCTCACCGGCGTCGGCAATGCCGCCGGCACCATCAACTACGTGCGCAAGCGCCCGACCAACGAGGAACAGGGCACGGTCGGCGTCAGCTACGGTTCGTGGAACACCTTGCGCGCGCAGGCCGACTACTCCTCTCCGCTGACCGAGGACGGCCGCTGGGCCGCGCGCCTCGTCTTCGCCCACGAGGACGGCGAATCGCACCTGCGCGCCAACGAGAACAAGCGCGACTTCTTCTACGGCGTGGTCGATGGCCAGATCGGCGAAAACGGCACGCTGGCGGTGGGCGTCTCGTCGCAGGACGCCAAGTCCGACGGCATCATGTGGGGCGCGCTGGTCTGGGAATACAGCGACGGCACCCAGGCCGAGTGGCCGACCGACGCCACGACCACGCAGGACTGGACGTTCTGGGACACCACCGACCGCAGCGGCTTCGCCGAATACACGCACCAGCTCGGCGCGGACTGGCAGCTGAAGCTGTCGTACAACTATCGCCGCAGCACCGGCAAGGAACGGATGTTCTTCGCCTACCTCCAGGACCTGGATGGCGATGGTTACGCGGAGGCCCTGGATCCGGACACCGGGCTGGGCCTGTACGGCTATCCCTGGGCCGGCAGGGACAGGATGACCGCGCATCTGGGCACGGCGACGCTGAACGGCCATTTCGAACTGTTCGGCCGCGACCAGGAAGTGGTGCTGGGCGCCAGCACCGCCCGCAGCGAAACCACCAACTGGGGCGAAAATGCGCTGGATTACTCGTGGGCGCCGCTGCCCGGCTTCCCGTACGCCACCAATGCCATTCCCGAGCCGGCCTGGAGCGAGCCGGCTGTCGAGGCGGAACTGGAGCAGCGACTCAAGCGCGTGTTCGCCGCCGCCCGGATCGCGCTGAGCGACCGCTTCAAGGCCATCGTCGGCGCCAACCACGCCGAATACGAACGCGCGGGAGTTTCGTACGGACTCGTCTCCGACCAGCGCAACAGCCACACCAGCCCCTACGGCGGCCTGACCTTCGACTTCAGCGACAACCTCCTCGGCTACGTCAGCTATTCCGACATCTACCAGCCACAGGACCAGGTCGACGAGAACGACCGCTACCTCGACGCCAGCAAGGGCAGCAACTACGAGGCGGGCATCAAGGCCGAGTGGCTGGACAAGCGCCTGTTGACCACGCTGGCGGTGTTCAGGGCCGAACAGGAAGGGTTGGCGACGCCCACCGGCAACTACAACGAGTACGGCCAGACCATCTACGAGCCCGTGGACGTGGAGTCCCGGGGCGTCGAACTCGAAGCGGTGGGCAAGCTGAGCGAACACCTCGACCTGGTGTTCGGCTACACCGCGCTGAAGCTGGACGGCTCGGACGGCGAGGACACCTATCCGTGGGTGCCGCGGCGCACCGCCAACCTGCTGCTCACCGGCCGTCTGCCCGCCTACCAGGCGCTGTCCTGGGGCGTCGGCGGGCGCTGGCAGAGCGGGATCTTCAATGAGGCTTCCAGCGGGATGAGGGTCCGCCAGGACAGCTACGCCGTGTTCAACGCGTTCGCCGCGTGGGACGTGCTGCCGAACCTGACCCTGCGCGCCAACGTCAACAACCTCGGCGACGAGAAGTACATCAACACCCTGCGCTACAGCGGCTACTACGGCGCCCCGCGCAACTACACCCTGAGCGCCAGCTGGCGGTTCTGACGAGGGATATCCATGGCTATCCCTTGCCAGCCCGCTCCTGGATCGTCATCCCCGCGAAGGCGGGGATCCAGTGTCTTGGTGCTTGATGGTTTCAAGACGCTGGATCTCCGCCCCCCGCTTTCGCGAGGGCAGGCTTCGCGGGATGACGGCGCTTGTTGCCCCTCTCCTTGATCCACACCGACACAGCCACCGCCATGTCACAGGCCTCCACCACTTTCGCCCCATCCCCCCGCGCCCCGCGCCTGCATCTGGTCGCGCGCGTGGCCGCCGCCATGCTCGGCGGCTACGCCTTCGCCTGGGGTTTCATCGCCACCGGCGCCAGCCTGATGTTCGCGGCCGGCATGGGTTTCCACGACGCCGAGTTCCTGTCCAGCCTGTTCGGCGTGCTGGCCTTCCTCGTCGCGTTCCTGTGGGCCATCGCCGCGCGGCGGCTGTGGCTGGTGTGGACGGTGCTGCTCGGCGGCGGCGTGCTGCTCGCGGCCACCGGTTCGCTCGTGCAGTCGGCGCTGGTCTGAGGAGGACGCAGATGTTCCAGAGCTTCCGGCAGGCGATGGCCTGGCTCCACACCTGGTTCGGACTGGTGCTGGGCTTCGTGCTCATGGCCGCGTTCTTCTTCGGCGCGCTGTCGGTGTTCGACCGCGAGATCGACCGCTGGTCGATCCCGGCCACGCGCTTCGAGCCGCAACCGATGCCTTCCTTCGAGCAGGTACTGCGCCCGGTGTTCGAGCGCATGCAGCCGCTGCCGGCGGACGTGCGGGCGCTGCGGGCGCGCCTGGACACGCCGGTGCCCGACCGCTTCGAGACCGTCAACTACTGGAGCGCCTACACCACCCACCGCGACCCGGTGCTGGGCGTGTACGCCGGCTTCGCCGTCCCGGGCGCGAAGGACCCGGACGAGGCGATCTACGCCGATCGCACCATCGACCCGCGCAGCGGCGTCGAACTGCCCGACGACCGGCTCAAGATCGGCAGCGGCTTCTTCTACCCGATGCACTACGGGTTGACGCTGGACTGGAAGAACCTCGGCATCTACATCGTCGGCTTCTCGGCGCTGGTGATGCTGGCCGCGCTGGTCAGCGGCGTGGTGATGCACCGCAAGATCTTCCGCGAGTTCTTCACCTTTCGCCCGGGCAAGGCGCGCCTGCGCAGCACGCTCGACCTGCACAACCTCACCGGCGTGGTCGCGCTGCCGTTCCACTTCTTCTTCGCCTTCACCGGCCTGCTGATCTTCGCCGCCACCTACTACTTCCCGCTGGGCCACACCCAGTTGCATGACCTGCACGATCTCGGCGCGCAAATCGAAGCGCGCGCGACCGGCCTGCCGCACGAGCGCGCCGGGGTGCCCGCGGGACTGGCGAACGTGGACGCGATGGTCGCCGATGCGCAACGGCGCTGGGCCGAAGACGACAAGGCCGGCGATGTCGGCTTCCTGGTGCTGCAGCACGTGGGCGACGCCAACGGCTACGTCAGCGTCTACCGCGCCGGCACCGACCGCATCGCCCTGGTCGGCGACGCCATCCACTACAAGGCCTCGACCGGCGAACTGATCCGCGAGGATCCGGCCGCGACGCCGGTCGCGCGCGTCGCCGAGTTCCTGACCGGCCTGCACCTGCAGCACTTCCGCCACTGGCTGCTGCGCTGGCTGTACGTGCTGGGCGGGCTGGCGGGCGCGGTGTGCATCGCCACCGGCTTCATCTTCTTCGTCGAAAAGCGCAAGCGCCAGCACGCGAAGCAGGGCAGCCAGGGCGCGCGCGTGGTCGATGCGCTGGCGGTGGCATCGGTCACCGGCATGGTGCTGGCAGCGCTGGGCATCCTCGTCGCCAACCGCCTGCTGCCCGACGGCCTGCCCGCGCGCGGCGACTGGGAGCGCTACGCGTTCTGGGGCACCTGGGTGCTGGCGCTGCTGCATGCCGCCTGGCGCAGCGCGCCGGTGGCGCAGGGCCTGTCGAACCCCGCGTGGCGCGAGCAGTGCCGGGCGATCGCCGTGATGGCGCTGGCCGCCGTGCTGCTCAACTGGATCACCACCGGCGACCACCTGCTGCGCACGCTGTCCGCCGGCTACTGGCCGGTGGCCGGCTTCGACCTTTCGTTGCTCGCGGTGTCCGCGATCGCATTCGTCGCCGCGCGCAAGATCGGCCGACGCGCCGTCGCCACCGAAGCCTACGCCACGGGCCCGGAGGCGCGGCATGCCTGAGCATGCCTCCGCGGCCTGGCTGCTGCTGGCCGCCGTGCTGAGCGCCTTCGCCGGCATGGGCTGGCTGGCGCTGTCGATGCCGGTGCATGCGCAGCAGGCCTGGAACCGCGCGCCCGCACCCGCGGCGCTGCGCGTGCTGCGCTGGCTCGGCGCCATCGCCATCGCCGCAGCGCTGTTCCTGTGCCTGCGCGTGGACCACGCCACGATGGCGGTGCTGGTGTGGGTGATGGCGCTGAGCGGCGCCGCGCTGATGGTGGCGTTCGTGCTGTCTTCGCGGCCGTATTGGCTGCGTGTGCTGGCGCCGTGGGTGCGTGCGGCCTCACGCCATTGATCACCCACAGGTTGTGGGCACGATTTCAGCCGCGACAGGACGATCGGCCTTTGCCGGTGCAGGTATCGCACTGGACCGTAGCCCCTATTTGCCTTGCCCGCGCCAGCCTGCCATCATGCGTTGCAAATGCAACGCATGATGGCAGGCGCATGAAAACCGCATCGCTCCCCTCCCTGCGCGTCGATCCCTCCCTGCGCGAGGCCGCCGAATCCGTCCTGCAGGACGGCGAAACCCTTTCCAGCTTCGTCGAACACTCGGTGCGCGCGCAGGTTCAACTGCGTCAGCAGCAGGAAGCCTTCATCGCCCGCGGGCTCGCCTCGCGTGAGTGCGCGCGCAAGGCCGGTCGCTACATGGCTGCCGATGCGGTCGTGTCCGGGCTCGAATCGCGGCTGCGCGCCGCCACCGCGAAAGCCGGGCCTGCATGAGCTTTCGTGTCCGCTTCACGGAAGAAGCCCGCGAAGACCTTGAGCGACTGTACGATTTCCTCCTGCAGCAGGCCGAAGGCGACTTCACGGTCGCCGAGCGCGCGCTGCAGGCCATCCGCGACGGCATCATCATGCTGGAGCTTGCCCCCTTCAACTGCCGCAAGGCGCTCGCAGGGAATCCCTTCCTGCGCGAACTGGTCATCGGCTTCGGCGCCACTGGTTACGTGCTGCTGTTCGAAGTCGAGGACGAAAAGACCGTGACGGTGCTGGCTGCGCGGCACCAGCGCGAGGACGACTACCACTGACCATGGCCCGGCAGGAAAGGCATCATGGACGGGGCGGGAGCGTGTCGGTACCCGGCCCCGAGGCGATGCGGAGACGATCGGGGCATTGGCAGGGCGGGAGAAGACAATGGAAATGAACGCATGAAGACCATCGACGGCAAGGCCCGCACCATCAGCGAGATTCTCAAGGGCAAGCGCTACGGCATCGACTACTACCAGCGCGAGTACCGTTGGCAGAAGAAGCAGGTCAAGGAACTGGTCGACGACCTCACGGACCAGTTCCTGCAGTCGCATCGCCCGGACAATCCGCGCGGCGCGGTGGCGAATTACGGCAACTACTTCCTGGGCTCCATCATCCTCAGCGAGCGCGACGGCAGGCAGTTCATCGTTGACGGCCAGCAGCGGCTGACCACCATCACCCTGCTGCTGCTCCTGCTACACCGCAGGCAGGGCGACCGCAAGGACCGGGTGGTGCTGGAGGACCTGATTTATTCGGAGAAGTTCGGCGAGCGCGCGTTCAACATCGCGGTCGAGGACCGCAGTGCGATCATGACCGCCCTGTTCAACGGAACGGTGCCGGATACCACGGACGCTTCGGAATCGGTGCAGACCATCGTCGCGCGCTACCAGGATCTGGACGAGTTGCTGCAGGACGACGACGTCGACGCGGCGGCGTTGCCGTACTTCTGCGACTGGCTGACGGAGAAGGTGCACCTGATCGAGATCAGCGCCGCGTCGGACGACGACGCCTACACCATCTTCGAGACCATGAACGACCGCGGCCTGTCGCTGACGCCGCTGGACATGCTCAAGGGCTATCTGCTGGCCAACATCGGCAACATCGGCCAGCGCAACGAGGCGGCGCGCCTGTGGCGCGAGCGCATCGAAGCGCTGCGCAAGCTGGGCAAGGACGAAGACACCGATGCCGTCAAGGCCTGGTTGCGGGCGCGCTACGCCAACAGCGTGCGCGAGCGTCGTACCGGCTCCGAAAACAAGGATTTCGAGCGCATCGGTACCGAGTTCCATCGCTGGCTGGGCGAGCATGCCGAGACGCTTGGATTGAAGGGTGGCGAGGACTACTTCCGCTTCGTCAATGACGAAATGGTGTTCTACGCCCGGCAATACGAACGCATCCGCAAGGCGTCGCTCAAGCCGGTGGCGGGGTTGGAGCCGGTCTACCACGTGGCCGCGTTCAATTTCACCCTGCAGTATCCGTTGCTGCTGGCGCCATTGCTGACTACGGACACGCCGGAGGTCATCGACCGGAAGATCCGCGCGGTGGCGGTATTCCTGGACATCCTGCTGGCGCGGCGCGCGGTGAATTACCTGAGCATGACCTACGGCGCGATGTCGTATGCCGCGTTCCTGATCATGCGCGACATTCGCGGGCTGGACTTGCCGTCGTTGGTGGAGACCCTGCGCAAGCGTCTGGACGAGCAGGGCTGCGATTTCGACGG
Organism: Pseudomonadota bacterium; assembly: GCA_023423855.1. GTDB lineage: Bacteria > Pseudomonadota > Gammaproteobacteria > Xanthomonadales > Xanthomonadaceae > Luteimonas. The sequence goes on from JAFAEU010000004.1 coordinate 9,111, forward strand.
AACCGCCGACGGCAGGCGCGGCGGCTTCAAGGCGTTTGGGCTGAACCAATGGTCCAAGCGCTACATCAAGGTGCTGCTGGCGCGGATGACAGCCCATCTGGAACAGGCATCCGGCATGGACAGCAGCGCCGCAAAGTACCTGGTGGAAGGGCGAGGGCGCTACGAGATCGAGCACATCTGGGCGGCCCACTACGGCCGGCACCGTGACGAATTCGACTCGGAAGCGGAGTTCTGGGAGTACCGCGACCGCATCGGCGATCTGCTGCTGTTGCCCAAGAGCTTCAACGCCAGCTATGGCGACTTGACCTACGCGAAGAAGCGAAAGCACTACGTGAGCCAGAACCTGCTGGCGTGGTCGCTGCACGGGCAGTGCTACGAGCACAATCCCGGGTTTCTGTCCTATATCCAGGAGGAAGGCTTGCTGTTCAAGCCGCTGGAGGAGTTCCGCAAGGTCGATCTGGACGAGCGGCATGCGTTGTACCGGCAGTTGGCGGATCGGGTATGGGATCCGAAATGCTTGGCCGCCGAACTCTCCTGAATCGTCGATCCGGTTCGGAAGAGGGTGCAGCGCCCTGCAGGGATCAATGCTTGCTTTGCCGAGACTGGCGCAGTTGCATGAAGCCCTGAAGGCACGCGCAGGCGACGGATCAATCGATCCGCCCCACAAGCCGTAGGAGCGCCTTCAGGGCGCTTCTGAAATTCCGAATTTGTCATTTCGAACGCAGTGAGAAATCTTGCTTCTCAAGTGCTTGGATTGACCGGCTTCACCGTTGTAAAGCGCCTCTCGCTACGCTCGAAATGACAGTTTTTAGAAGGTCCCTTCAGGAGCGACCGGACATTCGAAACGGCCGGGAGCGGTCGTGCCTGAAGGCGCTCCTACAGCCTGGAGCCATCGAGAACAACTGTCATTTCGATCCCCGACTTGATCCGGCGGAGAAATCCACGCTCTTGTTTTTCCGGGAGTGATCAGCTTCGCCGTCGTACGGACACTTCACGCCGGGAACGGCACAATGCGGCGCCGGTAGCTACCCGAACCTCAGTGCGCCCCGAACGCCTCCTCCCCCTCATCATCGCCACCGCCCTGTTCATCGAGAACATGGACTCGACGGCGATCTCCACCTCGCTGCCGCAGATCGCGGCCGATCTCGGCGTCGAACCCATCGCGCTGAAGCTGGCGCTCACCACCTACATGCTGGCGCTGGCGGTGTTCATCCCGGTCAGCGGCTGGGTGGCGGATCGCTTCGGCGCGCGGCGCGTGTTCGTGGGTGCGATCGCGGTGTTCCTGGTCGGGTCGCTGGGCTGCGCGGCCAGCGACGGGCTGGGGCAACTGGTGGCGGGCCGCTTCGTGCAGGGCATGGGCGGGGCGATGATGGTGCCGGTGGGGCGGCTGGTGCTGTTGCGCAGCGTGGAGAAGTCCGAGCTGGTGCGGGCGCTGAGCTGGCTGACCATCCCGGCGATGCTGGGGCCGATGCTGGGGCCGGTGCTGGGCGGGGCGATCACCACCTATGCGCACTGGCGCTTCATCTTCCTGATCAACCTGCCGATGGGCGCGCTGGGGATGTGGCTGGCGTGGCGGCACGTCCCGGAGCTGCGCCAGGCGGTGGGACCGCTGGATGTGCGCGGTTTCCTGCTGTCCGCCGGCGGGTTGGCGCTGGCGATGTTCGGGCTGTCGGCGATCGGTCGCGGGCTGGTGCCGGGGGCGGCGCTCGCGGCCTGCATGCTGGTCGGCGCGGGGCTGATCGCGGCCTATGTGCGGCATGCGCGCGTGCATCCGCATCCGCTGCTGCAGCTGGACCTGCTGCGCATCCCGACCTATCGCGCCGGCGTGCTGGGCGGGTCGCTGTTCCGCGTCGGCATCGGCGCCACGCCCTTCCTGCTGCCGCTGATGCTGCAGTTGGGCTTCGGCCTGAACCCGCTGGAGTCGGGCCTGGTGACCTTCACGTCCACGGCCGGCGCGATGGTGATGAAGGCGGTGGCGCCGCGCATCCTGCATCGATTCGGTTTCCGCCCGGTGCTGGTGTGGAACGGGCTGGCGGCGTCGCTGCTGCTGTGCGGGTTCGGGCTGTTTCGCGCGGACACGCCGTATCCGCTGATGGTGGGCGTGCTGCTGGCCAGCGGTTTCCTGCGCTCGCTGCAGTTCACCAGCATCAACGCCATCGCCTATGCCGACGTCGACCAGGCGCGCATGAGCCAGGCCAGCAGCCTGGCGGCGATGGCGCAGCAGCTGGCGCTGGCGCTGGGCGTGACCATCGGCGGCTTCGCGCTGAGCCTGGCCGGCGCGCTGACCGGTCGGCCGGATGATGCGCCGATCAATTTCACCTTCGCCTTCCTCACCGTCGGCTTGATCTCGATGGTGTCGGTGCTGCAGATGCGCCGGCTGGCGTCCGATGCCGGCGCGGAGATGGCCGGGCACGCGCAGGCGGGGCGCGAAGTGGCCGAGCCGAAGGCCGAGACGCGGCCGCAGGCGTAATACCCGCTTGCGTTCGATGGGATGGAAACTCGTAGGTCGGGGCTACGCCCCCGACGCGCAGCCATCGGCGGCCATGGCGTCGGCCGCGTAGAGCCTGCCCCGTACTTGATACAGGGGCCGATCTACGCCATTCCTGATCGCGAAAAAGCATGCGTGGTGGGGCGCTCGCGCTCGGGCATGATGGGCCGATGATCGCGTCCGCGCCGCCATTGCCCGACTTCACCCGCGCCGGCATCGCGCGCAGGGCGTGGCCGATCATCGTGGCCAATGCCTCGGTGCCGCTGCTGGGGCTGGTGGATACCGCGGTCATCGGCCACTACGGAGCGACGGCGGACCTGGGCGCGCTGGCGCTGGGCGCGCTGCTGTTCAATTTCATCTACTGGAGCTTCGGCTTTCTGCGCATGGCGACCACGGGCTTCGTGGCGCAGGCCGACGGGGCGGGCGACGAACCGGAGGTCCGCGCCGCGCTGGCGCGTTCGATGCTCATGGGGCTGGTGCTCGGCGTCGGGCTGTGGCTGCTGCAGTGGCCGCTGGTGGTGGCGTATTTCGCGGCGATGGACGCAAGCGCCGCGGTGGAGTCCACCGGGACGGCCTATTTCCAGGCGCGTATCTGGGGCGCACCGGCGGCGCTGGCGCTGTATGCGCTGTGCGGCGCACTGATCGGGCTGGGGCGCAGCCGCACGCTGCTGCTGGTGCAGCTGCTGCTCAACGGGCTCAACGCGGGGCTCGACGTGTATTTCGCCGGCGTGCTCGACATGGGCGCGCGCGGGATCGGGCTGGGCACGGCGATCGCCGAATGGACGACGTGCGCGGTCGCGGCGTGGCTGCTGTGGCGGACGCTGCGTGCGCGCCACGCCGACGCCGACGCCGAGGCCTTCCTGCCGTGGGCGCGGATCCGCGACCGCGCGCGCCTGCGCCGCACGATGGCGGCCAACGGCGACATCATGCTGCGCACGCTGTGCCTGCTGGGCGGCTTCGGCTGGTTCGCCAGCCAGGGCGCGCGCTTCGGCGACGTGACGCTGGCGGCGAACCACATCCTGCTGCAGCTGGTGTCGTTCAGCGCGTTCTTCCTCGACGGCTTCGCCTTCGTGGCCGAGGCGCTGGTGGGCGGCGCGACGGGTGCGCGCGACCGCGCCCGGTTCCGGCGCGTGGTGCGGCTGTCGAGCGAACTGGCGCTGGCGACCGCTGCGGTGCTGGCGGTTGGCATCTGGCTGCTGGGCGGCGCGATGGTCGGGCTGCTGACCTCGCTGGAGGAAGTCTCGGACGCGGCGCGGGCGTACCTGCCGTGGACGGCGCTCTACGTGCTGCTGTCGGTCGGCGCGTTCCAGCTCGACGGCGTGTTCATTGGCGCCACCCGCACGCGCGAGATGCGCAATGCGGGGGTGGTCTCGCTGTTCGTGTTCCTGCTGTGCGCCTGGCCCGCGGCGGCGCTGTGGGGCAACCACGGGCTGTGGGCGGCGTTCGTGGTGTTCGTGGTGGCGCGTGCGCTGGCGCTGCTGCCGTATTACCGCGTGCTGGATCGCGGGCTTGCGTCCGGTGCGTGATTGCGCCGGGTCACGCGGCATGGACAGGGCATGCAGATGCCTCTGGTCTACGTGCGCCGGTAGCCGCTGCCGGCCTCCTGCACCTTCCCGCGGGAACGGATGGCGATGCGCGGGCGCAGCCAGTCGGCGAACTCGGCTTCGCTGGTCGAGCCTTCGGCCAGGCCGAGCATGGCGATGTACTTCTCCTCGTCGGTTGCGCTGAATTCACCGTCGTTGAGCGCGATGAAGGCGCGATAGCAGACATGCGCGGTGCGCTTGTTGCCATCGACGAACGGATGGTTGCGCGCGAGGCCGAAGGCGAGGCTGGCGGCCAGGTCGGCAAGGTCCGGGGGCGGGTCGCCATAGGCATGCAGTTGCTGCGGGCGGGCGAGGGCGGGATCGAGCAAGCCAGCGTCGCGCACGCCGCTGCTTCCGCCGTGTTCGGCCAGCTGGCGGTCGTGGATGGCCAATGCCAGCGCCTTGCTGATCCAGACGATCATGGCCGGCTCACTGCGCCAGCTTGTGCAGCACCTGGCGGTCTTCGCGCATGATCTGCTCGGCCACGTCCATCTGCGCGGCCAGGGTCGGGTCGAACGCGGTCAGGCGGATGCCGTCGGGGGTTTCCAGCGCGTACAGCTCGTCGCCCTTGCCCAAGCGCAGGCGGGCGAGTAATTCCTTGGGCAGGATGACGCCGGCGGAATTGCCGATGGTGGTGATCTTGAGCTTCATGGCGGCCTCGGTCCCGATGTTATAACGAAGGTTATATTGCGTCCCGGCATGGCCGCTGTCCAGTCTCGCGCCCTGCGCCCGGAGGGTGTACAAATGTACACCCATGAGCCCCGTCGACATCCTCCCGCCGCAGCGCGCCGCCGTCCTCGACTTCCTGCGTCGGGAGCTGGCGGCCGGGCGCGCGCCGAGCCTGGCGGAGATCGCCGGGGCCTTCGGCTTCGCCTCGCGCAACGCGGCGTACAAGCACGTGCAGGCGCTGGTGGCCGACGGCTTGCTGGAGCTGGCGCCGGGGCGCAAGCGCGGCCTGCGCCTGCCGGGACGGCCCGACCAGCTGCCACTGCCGGTGCTGGGGCAGGTGGCGGCGGGCCAGCCGATCGGCGCCGACATCGGCAGCGACGAACTGCTGCTGCTCGACCGTGCGCTGTTTTCCGACCGGCCCGACTACCTGCTGAAGGTGAAGGGCGATTCGATGCGCGACGACGGCATCTTCGACGGCGACCTGGTCGCGGTGAAGCGTGCGAACGAGGCGCGCAACGGCCAGGTGGTGGTGGCGCGCATCGACGGCGAGATCACGATCAAGCGCCTCGAACGCTCGAAGACGCGCATCCGCCTGCTGCCGCGCAATCCCGAGCACGCGCCGATCGAGCTGCGCGCGGGACAGGATTTCGCGATCGAAGGCGTGTACTGCGGCCTGGTGCTCCGGGGCTGACGTGGC
>JAFAEU010000215.1 GCA_023423855.1 Pseudomonadota bacterium
CCAGGGCGACGACGCGGCCCGCGCCCGCTTCCGCGAGCGCTTCCTGCAAAGCCGAGAGGCCTTCGGCGCGCAGGCGCTGGCCGAGGGCAACTACGCCTACGAGCGCGTCGGCTACCTGCTCGCCGACCTCGCCGGGCGCCGGTTCGCCAGCGTGCACCTGCCCGAGGATCGCCCCGGCTCGCTGCGCACGCTGCTGCACGTGTTCGAGCGCCACGGGGTCAGCCTGGAGTCGATCCATTCCTCGCGCACGCCCGGCGGCGAGGTGCATTTCCGCATCGGCTTCGTCCGCGGCACCGATGCGGCGGCGCTGGCGGCGGCGGTGGCCGAGATCGACGACAGCGGCATCGGCCGCGTACTCGAGAGCGGCTGACGCGGCATCGCCGCGCGGATGCGGCATCATGCGCGCTCCGCCCCCGAGGACGCGCCATGTCGACCACCCCCGCCTATGCCGCCCCGACAGCCGGTTCGCCACTGGCGCCGTTCGCGATCGAGCGCCGCGCGCCCGGCCCGCACGACGTGCAGATCGAGATCCACTACTGCGGCGTCTGCCACAGCGACATCCACCAGGTGCGCGACGAATGGGGCGCTGGCCTCTTCCCGATGGTGCCGGGACACGAGATCGTCGGCCGCGTGTCCGCGGTCGGTGGCGAGGTGTCGAAGCATGCGGTCGGCGACCTGGTCGGCGTCGGCTGCTTCGTCGACTCCTGCCGCGAATGCCGGCAGTGCAAGGCCGGGCTGGAACAGTACTGCGACGAGGGCATGACCGGCACCTACAACGCCCGCGAGCGCGGCACCGGCGCGCCGACCCATGGCGGCTATTCCACGCGCATCGTCGTCGACGAGGACTACGTGTTGCGCATCCCGGACGGCCTGCCGCCCGACCGCGCCGCGCCGCTGCTGTGCGCCGGCATCACCACGTACTCGCCGCTGCGCCACTTCGGCGTCACCGCCGGCGACAAGGTCGCCGTGGTCGGCCTCGGCGGCCTCGGCCACATGGCGGTGAAGCTGGCGGTGGCGATGGGCGCGGAGGTGACCGTGCTCAGCACCAGCGAATCCAAGCGCGGCGACGCGCTGGCGCTCGGCGCGCAGGACTTCGCCGCCACCGGCGACGGCAAGGTGTTCAAGAGCCATCGCGGGCAGTTCGACTTCATCATCGACACCGTCTCGGCGCAGCACGACTACAACGCCTACCTCGGCCTGCTGCAGGTCGACGGCACGATGGTACTGCTCGGCATCCCGGACCCGACCGCGGTGTCTGCCTTCCCGCTGGTGTCGAAGCGGCGCCGGCTGGCCGGCTCGATGATCGGCGGCATCGCCGAGACCCGGGAGATGCTGGAGTTCTGCGCCGCGCACGACATCGCCGCGGACATCGAACTGATCGGCATCGACGCCATCAACACGGCGTACGAGCGGATGCTCAGGGGCGACGTGCGCTACCGCTTCGTCATCGACATCGCCAGCCTGCGCGGCGGATGAACCCGGGCGCGGAAACGAAACCGCGCGCGGCGGGGGCCTGGATGCTGCTCGCCGGACTGCTGTTCGCGGGCATGGACGCCGGGATGAAGTGGATCTCCGGCGACTACTCGCCGTTCCAGGTGGCGGTGCTGCGCAGCGTGTCGGCGCTGCCGCTGGTCGCGCTGTGGATCGTGCTGCGCGGCAAGGCCGGCACCCTGCTCCGGGTGCACTGGCCGCTGCACCTGCTGCGCGGCGTGCTGGGCGTGGGGATGATGGCCGGCTTCGTCTACGGACTGGCGCGGATGCCGCTGTCGACCGCGTACACCATCGTGTTCGTGGCGCCGCTGCTGGTCACGGCGCTGGCGGTGCCGTTCCTCGGCGAGAAGGTCGGGCCGCGGCGCTGGATCGCGATCGTGGTCGGACTGCTCGGGGTGATCGTGGTGCTGCGTCCGACCGGCGAGGGCGTGGCGACGCTGGCAGGGCTGGTCGTGCTGCTGGCGGCGCTGTGCTACTCGATCGCCGCGATCACCGTGCGCAAGCTGGCGCTGCGCGACAGTCCGGAGGCGATGGTGTTCTGGTTCCTGGTGCTGCTGGCGGTGTTCGCCGGCGCGGTGGCGGCGTTCGACTGGCGGCCGGTGCAGTCCGCGCACTTCGGCGTCATCGCGCTCATCGGCCTGACCGGCGCGCTCGGGCAGGTCGCGTTGACCCATGCCTTCCGCCTCGGCGAGGCCAGCCAGATCGCGCCGCTGGAGTACGCGGCGCTGGTGTGGGTGGTGCTGCTCGACCTCGCGCTGTGGCAGGCGCTGCCCGACCGCATGACCTGGCTCGGCGCGGCGATCATCATCGCCAGCGGGCTGTACCTGATCCGGCGCGAACGTGCGGTGGGCGCGCCGCGAGACCCGGACGGGGCGCAGACGCCGCCGCCCTGAACGGCGGCGCCGGGTAGCATCCACCGATGCCCCTGCTGCTGATCCCGTTCCTGCTCCTGCTGTTCCTCGCGCTGGCGCTGCTGCTGTGGCCGCTGGGCCTGTGGCAGCGCTACCGCCTCGGCCGCGCGCGGCGCCGGGCGCGACCGGGCTGGGTGACGTTCAACGCGATCGGGCTGCTGTTGTCGGCGCTGCTGTTCCTGCTCGGCGCGTGGATCGGCGGGATCTGGATCGATGGCGCGCCGTGGAATGCCTGCGCGGGCCTGCTGGCGGGCGTCGCGCTGGGTGGCGTCGGACTGTGGCTGGTGCGCTTCGAGGCCGGCAACGGACAGCTGCATTACACCGCGAACGCGTGGCTGGTGCTGTCCCTGACCCTGCTGGTCGGGCTGCGTGTCGCCCTGGCCGCCTGGCAGGCCTGGCATCGCGCATGGGAGGGCGTGCCGGCGCCGGTGCCGTGGCCTTGGCTGGCCGACCACGCCAGCTTGCTGGCGATGGCGGGGCTGCTGCTCGGCTACCACCTCGCCTTCGAATGGGGGCTGCGGCGCCAACTGCGCCGGCTCGGGATGCTTCGGCGCCGCTGATGCCATGCTTGAGGTGAGGTCGCGGCTTCAGGCGCGACCGCATATCTCAGCCGAATGTCATTCCGGGTCTCAGCCGAATGTCATTCCGGGCGCAGCGAGGAATCTGCTTCTGCTGTTGCTCGCAGTGAAGAAGCAGATTCCTCGCTGCGCCCGGAATGACAAAGCTTTATGAAGAACAACGGGCCCTCGCGGGCCCGTTGCATGAAGCACGTCGGCTGGCATCCAGCCACGGCGGCATCAGAACCGCGCGCCGACGCCCACGCCCACCGTCCAGGGATTGAACTTGACGTCGCGTTCCACCGTCTGGCCCCCCAGCTTCGCGTCCGCGTCGCCGTGCAGGTAGCGCGCGTCGGCGCGGGCGAACCAGGTCGGGGTGATGTTCATGTCGACGCCGACGGTGCCGATCGCGCCCTTGGGCGAGGTCAGGCCGACGTGGGCGCCGTCCGCGGTGGCGATGTCCTCGTCGCTGATGTTGGTCTGGTGGTAGCCCAGGCCCACGAACGGGCGGAAGGTGTTGTCCGCGTCGCCGAAGTGGTACTGGCCGCTCAGCGCGATCGGCTGCGAATCGACGGTGCCGATCTTGCCGGCGTCGCCGCGCACGCGATGGTTGAACTTGTCCGCGGCGCCCCAGAGCTCGACGCCGATGTTGTCGGTGATGTGGTAGGTGGCACTCAGGGTCGGCGCGACGTCGCCGTCGGCGTCGATGCGCGCACCGGGCAGCGGATCGGAATCGGGCTGGAGGATCGTGGCGCTGCCGACCACCGAGAAGCGCTTGCCGGAGGCGGTGTCGCCGTCCTGCGCGAACGCGGACGGGGCGATCAGGAGCGAGGCGATGGCGGCGGAAAGACCAAAAGTACGCAAGGACAGCATGGGGGACTCCTCATGTGGTTGTTGTCGGTGTTGCATTCGCCCTTGAGGTGGGCGCGCACACCGTAGCCACGGCCGCATGAATCGCCGCGTGGCAGGAATCTGAATGTCCTGGCCCGTGTGGCGTACGTTCATCGGCGTGACGGCAGGCGGCCTTTCGCGTTCGCATCGCATTCGCATCGCATTCGCCGCGCAGGCGTGATCGCAGGCGGGTTCGACGCGTGATGTCGATCGCCTGTGATGCGCACGTTGTGAAGGTGAATTCCCGGCAACGGGACGATGCACCAGCAATCGTTTCAACGGAGACGGACTCGGCGAGGCGATCCGGGAAGAGCCTGTCATTTCGACCGCAGGGAGAAATCCTCACTTTCCCCTGCGCCGGAGACGGGATTTCTCCCTGCGGTCGAAATGACAAAGCTTTGCTTTTCCGGGTTCTTCACCCAGGGCGCGGACGAGGGGGGGCAGGATCTGCCGCCTCCCGCCCTTGCATGGCGGGGCGGGCGCCGAGCGGCCCGCGCTTCGGCAACGGACCTTCCTGCCGGTTGGCGGGACCGGCGCATGCGGCCACAATAGGCGTTCTCCCTCCCTGTACCGCGGAGCGCCGCATGGCCGACCTGAAGGAAGCACGAGTCCCCGATATCGGCGGCTACGACGATGTCCCCGTCATCGAGGTGCTGGTCGCGGTCGGCGATACGGTCGCGGTCGACCAGGGCCTGGTCACGCTGGAGTCGGACAAGGCGACGGTGGAAGTGCCCTCGTCGGTCGCCGGCGTGGTGAAGGAGCTGAAGGTCAAGGTCGGCGACACGCTGTCGGAGGGCGGCGTGGTGGCGATCATCGAGGCCGCTGAGGCGGCCGAGGCGCCGAAGGAGGCCGCGAAGGCCGCGCCCGCGCCCGCGAAGCCGAAGGAGCCCGATCCGGTCGTCGAGCCGGTGGCGGTTGCGGCGGCGCCGGACAGGCTGGCGCAGGCGTCGATCGACGCGCAGGCCGGCAAGGCGCCTGCGCAGGGCCAGCCGCCGGTGCGCTTCGAGGCCGACGCGTTGATCCCGGGCAAGGTGCCCTATGCCAGTCCCGCGGTGCGCCTGTTCGCGCGCGAGCTGGGCGTGGACCTGTCGCAGGTCACCGGCAGCGAGAAGGGCGGGCGGATCACCAGGGAAGACGTGCAGAAGTACGTCAAGGGCGTGCTCTCGGGCGCGAATACGGCGCCGGCCGCGGCGGCCGGCGGCGGCGGCGCGGGCCTCAGCCTCCTGCCGTGGCCCAAGGTCGACTTCAGCAAGTTCGGCGAGGTCGAGGAAAAGCCGCTGTCGCGGATCAAGAAGATCTCCGGCGCCAACCTCGCGCGCAACTGGGCGATGATCCCGCACGTCACCCAGCACGACGACGCCGACATCACCGACCTCGAAGCGCTGCGCGTGCAGCTCAACAAGGAGAACGAGAAGGCCGGCATCAAGCTGACCATGCTCGCCTTCCTGATCAAGGCCAGCGCCAACGCGCTGAAGAAGTACCCCGACTTCAACGCCTCGCTCGACGCCAGCGGCGAGACGCTGACGCTGAAGAAGTATTTCCACATCGGCTTCGCCGCCGACACGCCCAACGGCCTGGTCGTCCCCGTGATCCGCGACGTCGACAGGAAGGGCGTGATCGAGATCGCGCAGGAAACCGGCGAACTGGCGAAGAAGGCGCGCGACGGCAAGCTCGGCCCGGCCGAGATGTCGGGCGGCTGCTTCTCGATCAGCTCGCTCGGCGGCATCGGCGGCACCGCGTTCACGCCGATCGTCAACGCGCCGGAAGTGGCGATCCTGGGCGTGTCGAAGTCGTCGATGAAACCGGTCTGGGACGGCAAGCAGTTCGTGCCGCGACTCGTCCTGCCGCTGTCGCTGAGCTACGACCACCGCGTGATCGACGGCGCCGCCGCCGCGCGATTCACCGCCTACCTCGCCCAGCTGCTCGCGGACATGCGCCGCGTGCTGCTCTGACGCAGGGGAACGGACGATGGCGAACACCGTTGAAGTGAAGGTCCCTGACATCGGCGGCTACGACGACGTGCCGGTGATCGAGGTGCTGGTCGCGGTCGGCGACACGGTCGCGAAGGACCAGGGGCTGGTCACGCTGGAGTCGGACAAGGCGACGATGGAAGTGCCGTCCTCGCACGCCGGCGTGGTCAAGGAACTGAAGGTGAAGGTCGGCGACACGCTGTCGGAAGGCGGCGTGGTGGTGGTGCTCGAAACCGAAGGCGCTGCTGTAGCACCTCCCCCGCCTGCGGGGGAGGTCGACGCGCAAAGCGCGTCGGGTGGGGGCAAGGCCCCTGCGGCGTCGCCCCCACCCCAGCCCTCTCCCGCGAACGGGGGAGGGAGCCCGTCAGCGTCGGGCGGCCCGGTCGAGGCGAAGGTGCCCGACATCGGCGGCTACAGCGACGTGCCGGTGATCGAGGTGCTGGTGTCGGTCGGCGACACGGTGAAGCAGGACCAGGGCCTGGTCACGCTGGAATCGGACAAGGCGACGATGGAGGTGCCCTCGACGGTTGCCGGCGTGGTGAAGGAAGTCAAGGTCAAGGTCGGCGACACGCTGTCGGAAGGCGCGGTGGTCGCGATCATCGAGGCCGAAGGCGGCACGCCCGCCTATGCGCGCACGCCCGACAAGGTCGCGCCGGGCAGCAAGCCGCCGGTGCCGACCTCGCACCGCGCGCCGGTCGAGCCGGCCGTGCCCGCGCCGCAGGCCGCGGCCGCCAGCGGCCGCAAGGCCGACGTCGAATGCCGCATCGTCGTGCTCGGCGCCGGCCCCGGCGGCTACACCGCCGCCTTCCGCGCCGCCGACCTCGGCCTCGACACCGTGCTGGTCGAACGCTATCCCAGCCTCGGCGGCGTCTGCCTCAACGTCGGCTGCATCCCGTCGAAGGCGCTGCTGCACGCGGCCGACGTGATCGAGCAGGCCGGCCACGCCAGCGAGTACGGCGTCGACTTCGGCAAGCCGAAGATCAACATCGACACCCTGCGCGGCTACAAGGAAAAGGTCGTCGGCCAGCTCACCAAGGGCCTGGCGGGCATGGCGAAGCAGCGCAAGGTGCGCGTCGTGCAGGGCGCCGGCAGGTTCGTCTCGGCGAACGAACTGGAAGTGACGGGCGACGACGGCAAGACGCAGTTGCTGCGCTTCGAGCAGTGCGTCATCGCCGCGGGCAGCCAGGCGCTGAAGCTGCCGGGCTTCCCCTGGGACGATCCGCGGATCATGGATTCGACCGATGCGCTGGACCTCGCCGACGTGCCGAAGAAACTGCTCGTCGTCGGCGGCGGCATCATCGGACTGGAGATGGCGACGGTGTACCGCGGCCTCGGCAGCGAAGTCACCGTGGTCGAACTCGCCGACCAGCTGATGCCGGGCGCCGACAAGGACCTGGTCAAGCCGCTGGCCGATCGCCTGAAGAAGCAGGGCGTCTCCACCCACCTCAAGACGAAGGTGGTGGAAGCGAAGGCCGGCAAGAAGGGCATCGACGTCGCCTTCGACGGCGAGAACATCCCGGAAGGCAAGGTCTACGACCGCGTGCTGGTCGCCGTGGGCCGCTCGCCCAACGGCAAGAAGATCGACGCGGAGAAGGCCGGCGTGCGCGTGGGCGAGCGCGGCTTCATCGACGTCGACGCGCAGATGCGCACCAACGTCCCGCACATCTTCGCCATCGGCGACGTCATCGGCCAGCCCATGCTCGCCCACAAGGCGACGCACGAGGGCAAGCTCGCGGCCGAAGTCGCCGCCGGCGAGAAGAAGGAGTGGGTGGCGCGGGTGATCCCGTCGGTGGCCTATACCGACCCGGAGATCGCCTGGGTCGGCGTCACCGAGACCGAGGCGAAGGCCAAGGGCCTGAAGGTGGGCGTGGGCAAGTTCCCGTGGGCGGCGAGCGGCCGCGCCATCGGCCTGTCGCGCACCGAAGGCTTCACCAAGCTGGTGTTCGACGAGGCCACGCACCGGATCATCGGCGCCGGCATCGTCGGCGTGCACGCGGGCGAGCTGATCGCCGAGGCCGCGCTGGCGATCGAGATGGGCTGCGAGGTCGAGGACATCGGCCACACCATCCATCCGCATCCGACCCTGAGCGAATCCGTCGCGATGGCGGCCGAGGTCTACGACGGCACCATCACCGACCTCTACCTTCCGAAGAAGAAGTAGGGTTCGCCGCCGCGGTTGGCCCCCGCCCCAACCCTCCCCCGCAGGCGGGGGAGGGCGCCGGAAGCGCAGCGCCCGCCCTTGTCCTTGCTCTTGCTCTTGCCCCCTCCCCCCGCGCAGCGGGGGAGGGCCGGGGTGGGGGCAAGTCAGCGACAGCCCCCGTCAGCAAACCGGCAACCCTTCCGCCAACGGCATGAAGCCCCGGCGCGGGCCGGGGCTTCATGGGGGAATCCGCCGTGGATCGACGAGGAAGAACGGCGAACTCGCAAGGACTGACCGGCCCGGTCGCGAAAGGTTCCCCGGAACGGCGCCGCCGCCCGCCGTCCGGTCCCGGAGCCGGAGATTGTGCAATGCACAAGGTTGCCGCCGAAAATCCCCCACTGCTATAATCCCGCTGCTTCGTCGGGCCGTTTTCTGAATGGCCCACCCCCGCAGACTGCCGAGGTTGGGCGCGTGCACGATCCCATCGCCACGAGCCGGCGCGCAGTCCTGCGCGCGGTGGTCGTCCAGGCGGTCGTCGTCGGGCTGGTGGCGCTGGCGTTCCTTCCGCGGGGAGGGGCCGCCGCGCTGGCGGCACTGGTCGGCGGGCTGGCGATGGTCGCCGGCAATGCACTGGCGGCCGGGATGGCGCTCGGCGGAATCGTCCCGGCGCGCGTGGCCTTCGCCAGGCTGCTGCTGGGGACGGCGCTGAAGTGGCTGGTCGCGGGGGTGGTCTTCGTGGTCGGCGTGGGAGCCTGGCGGTTGCCGGGGCTGCCGATGCTGGCGGGGCTGGCGGCGGGACTGCTGGCCTACCTGGCGGCATTGAATCTGCGTGTGGAAACAGGACATCCAAGGGTCGATCGTGAGCGCTGACAGCACCGGTACCGAAGCCGCCTCCGGCGATAGCACCGCCTATATCCAGCACCACCTGCAGCACCTGCAGTGGCAGGTCGGCGAAGGCAGCTTCATGAGGATCAACGTCGACAGCGTGCTGTTCTCGTTGCTGGCCTGCGCCGTGTTCCTGTTCTTCTTCCTGCGCACCGCGCGCAAGGCCACCGCCGGCGTGCCGGGCAAGTTCCAGACCTTCGTCGAGATGGTCGTCGGCTTCGTCGACGGCTTGGTGCGCGAGACCTTCCACGGCCGCAGCAAGCTGATCGCGCCGCTGGCCATCACCATCTTCTGCGTCGTGTTCCTGATGAACCTCATGGACATGATCCCCGTGGACTGGATCCCGGGCGCGTGGATGAAGGCCAACGAACTGGCCGGCCACGACCCGCACCACGCCTACCTGCGCGTGGTGCCCACCGCCGACCTCAACGTGCCCCTCGGCCTGGCGCTGATGGTGTTCCTGCTGATCCAGGTGTTCGGCATTTCGCACAAGGGCTTCGGCAAGTTCACCGCCGAGGCCTTCACCGCGCCGTTCCACGCCGAGGGCATGGTGATGAAGATCCTGCTCGCGCCGGCGAACCTGCTGCTGCGCGTGATCGAGGAACTGGTGCGCCCGCTGTCGCTGACGCTGCGACTGTTCGGCAACATGTACGCCGGCGAGCTGATCTTCATCCTGATCGCGTTGATGACCTGGAACGCCGCCTTCGGCAGTGGCCTGACCTACGTGCTGGCGCCGCTGCAGTTCATCTCCGGCTTCGTGTGGACCGCGTTCCACGTCCTCGTCATCACGCTGCAGGCCTTCATCTTCATGATGCTGACCATCGTCTACCTCAGCATGTCGGCCGAGAGCCACTGATTTCCGCTTCCGCTTTTTTCCGAATCCCCAATCCCGAATCCCCAATCCCAGCTTTTACCAGGAGACCACCATGGAAAACATCGCCCTCTACGCCGAAATCGCCAAGTTCACGGTGATCGCGGCCGGCCTGCTGATCGGCCTCGGCGCGCTCGGCACCGCCATCGGCTTCGCCATCCTCGGCGGCAAGTTCATCGAGGGTTCGGCCCGCCAGCCGGAGCTGACCCCGATGCTGCAGACCAAGATGTTCATCGTCGCCGGCCTGCTCGACGCCGTGCCGATCATCGGCGTCGCCATCGCGCTGCTGCTGATCTTCGCCAACCCGTTCCTGTCCGCGATCGCGGGCTGATCACCGGTATTGGCTAGCGCCGGCGCCTCGCGCGCCGGCGCACGGAGCACGTCATGGATATAAACCTGACTTTAATAATACAGGGCTTCGCGTTCTTCGCGGTCGCCTGGGTCGTGATGAAGTACGGCTGGCCGCACATCTTGGCGGCCATCGAGGAGCGGCAGCGCAAGATCGCCGCGGGCCTCGCCGCCGCCGACAACGCGCAGAAGAACCTGGCGCAGGCCGAGGAAAAGGTCGCCGACGAGCTGAAGGCGGCCCGCGCCAAGGCCAACGAGATCATCGAGCAGGCGCACCAGCGCGCGAACCAGATCGTCGACGCCGCCAAGGCCGAGGCGATTGCCGAAGGCGATCGCCAGAAGGCGATGGTCGAGGCCGAGATCGCGGCGTCCGCCAACCGCGCCCGCGAGGACCTGCGCAGGCAGGTGTCGTCGCTGGCCGTGGCCGGCGCCGAGAAGCTGCTGCGCCGCGAGATCGACGCCAACGCCCACAAGGCGCTGCTCGACGACCTGGCGTCCGAGCTGGCGGGCAAGGCGGCCTGACCCGATGAGCCAGGCCCTCACCCTCGCCCGTCCCTACGCCCGCGCCGCGTTCGCGATCGCGAAGGATGCCGGTGCGTTCGCACCGTGGTCCGACGCGCTCGGCTTCGCCGCGCGCGTGGCGGTCGATCCGCAGGCGGCGACGCTGCTCGGCCATCCGGCGCTGGCCCGCGAACAGGCGGTCGAGCTGCTCTCGCCCGACGGCGCCTCGACCGGGTTCCGCGATTTCCTCGCGCTGCTCGCCGACAACCGCCGGCTGGCGCTGCTGCCGGAGATCGCGGGCCTGTACGAGGAACTGCGCGCGGACGCCGAACGCGTCGTCAAGGCGAAGGTGACTTCGGCCGCCGCGCTGCCGGCCGGCGAGCTCGACACCATCAAGGCCGCGCTGCGCAAGCGCTTCGGCCGCGAGGTCGAAGTCGAGGCGGCGGTCGACGAGGCCCTGATCGGCGGCGCGGTGATCGCGGCAGGCGACGTGGTCATCGACGGCTCGCTGCGCGGGAAGCTGGCGCGGCTGCAGTCGGCGTTGGCGGGATGAAGCCGTGATTCGTGATTGGTAATTCGTGATTCGAAAAAGCAGGCGCTGAGCCGCTCTTCTCAATCACCAATCACGAGTCACCAGTCACGAAAAACATACAGAAATACGAATGCCGCCGTCGCGGCAGACGATCAGGAATCGACAAATGGCAACCACCACGCTCAACCCGTCCGAAATCAGCGAGCTGATCAAGAACCGCATCGAGAAGGTCAAGCTGGCCGCCGAGGCGCGCAACGAAGGCACCGTCACCTCGGTGTCCGACGGCATCGTGCGCATCTACGGCCTCGCCGACGCGATGCAGGGCGAAATGATCGAGCTGCCAGGC
Organism: Pseudomonadota bacterium; assembly: GCA_023423855.1. Taxonomy (GTDB): domain Bacteria; phylum Pseudomonadota; class Gammaproteobacteria; order Xanthomonadales; family Xanthomonadaceae; genus Luteimonas. The sequence goes on from JAFAEU010000215.1 coordinate 11,444, forward strand.
AACACCTACGCGCTGGCGCTGAACCTCGAGCGCGACTCGGTCGGCGCGGTGGTGCTCGGCGACTACGAGCACCTGCGCGAGGGCGACACCGCCAAGACCACCGGCCAGATCCTGTCGGTGCCGATCGGTCCGGAACTGCTCGGCCGCGTGGTCAACGCGCTGGGCGAGCCGATCGATGGCAAGGGTCCGATCGCAGCCAACCTCACCGCGCCGGTGGAGCGCGTCGCCCCGGGCGTGATCTGGCGCAAGTCGGTCGACCAGCCGGTGCAGACCGGCTACAAGTCGGTCGACGCGATGATCCCGATCGGCCGCGGCCAGCGCGA
>JAFAEU010000217.1 GCA_023423855.1 Pseudomonadota bacterium
ATAACGATGGCTTGTCGTGCTGCTGCGCGAGGTCCGGCAGCATCTTGTCGCCCAGGTACGGAATGAACAGCACCGCCGCCACCCACGACACCAGCAGCGCGATCGTCACCACCTCGAACAGCGATCGCGTGTATTCGCCGGTGCTCGAGGCCGCGGTCGCGATCGGCAGGAAACCCGCCGCCGTCACCAGCGTGCCGGTCAGCATCGGGAACGCGGTATTGGTCCAGGCGAAGCTCGCCGCGCGGAAGCGGTCGTAGCCCTGCTCCATCTTGATCGCCATCATCTCGACCGCGATGATCGCGTCGTCGACCATCAGGCCCAGCGCCAGCACCAGCGCGCCCAGCGAGATCTTGTGCAGGCCGACGTCGAAATGGCGCATGACGATGAAGGTCATCGCCAGCACCAGCGGGATCGACACCGCCACCACCAGCCCGGTGCGGAAACCGAGCGAGAAGAAGCTGACCAGCAGCACGATGGTCACCGCCTCGGCGAGCACCTTGACGAACTCGCCCACCGAGTCCTGCACCGCGCGTGGCTGGTCGGCGACCTTGCGCAGCGCCATGCCCGCCGGCAGCGTGCGCTGCAGCCGCGCGAACTCGTGCTCCAGGGTCTTGCCCAGCCGCAGGATGTCGCCGCCCTCGTGCAGCGACACGCCGATACCGATCGCGTCCTCGCCCATGAAGCGCATCCGCGGCGCCGCCGGGTCGGCGAAACCACGGGTCACGGTGGCGATGTCGCCGAGCCGGATCGTGCGGTCGCCGGCCCGGATCGGGAATTCGCGGATCTCGTCCACCGACGCGAACGCGCCGTCGACGCGCAGCTGCACGCGGTCGCTGGGCGTTTCGAAGAATCCTGCCGGCGTCACCGCGTTCTGCTGCGCCAGCGCCTGCTGCACCGCCGCCAGCGGCACACCGAGCGTGGCCAGCTTGGTGTTGCTGACCTCGATCCAGATCTTCTCGTCCTGCAGCCCGACCAGCTCGACCTTGCCGACGTCGGGCGCGCGCTGCAGCTCGAGCTGGATGCGGTCGGCGTAGTCCTTCAGCACCGCGTAGTCGAAGCCCTCGCCGGTGAGCGCGTAGATGTTGCCGAAGGTGTCGCCGAACTCGTCGTTGAAGAACGGACCGACGGTGCCCTCGGGCAGGGTCGCGCGGATGTCGCCGACCTTCTTGCGCACCTGGTACCAGAGTTCGGGGATCTCCTTCGAGCGCATCGAATCGCGCGCCATGAAGATCACCTGCGATTCGCCCGGACGCGAATACGAGCGGATGAACTCGTAGTCGCCGGTCTCCATCAGCTTCTTCTCGATGCGCTCGGTGACCTGCTGCGCCACCTCGTCGGCGGTCGCCCCCGGCCATAGCGTGCGGACCACCATCACCTTGAAGGTGAACGGCGGATCCTCGGAGCGGCCGAGCTCCAGGTACGAGAACACGCCCGCGACCGCGACCACGATCATCGCGTACAGCACCAGGCTGCGGTTGCGCAGCGCCCATTCGGAGAGGTTGAAGCGCATGGCTCAGCCTCTCCGGAAAAAGCCCCTCACCCGCTTGCGGGGGGTGAGAGCGGCCTGCTTGCGCGGCACTGCCGCGCGGGACGATCGAACGCCCGGTGCGCTGCGCCGGGCTGGACGGGGTTGGGGTGGGGGGCAGTCCGAAAACTGCATCGCTACCATCACGACACCTTGGTCGAAATCGACTTCGGCGCTTTCCCCCATCCCGTTCCCGGCCCGGCCCGCCGGCACAGCCGTCGGGCGTTGCGCCGGGTGCGAACCGGTGGTTCGCAAACACCCGTGCTCACCCCCCGCGAGCGGGGGAAGGGCGAAGGTGCCATGCGCGTTCGGCGTCGAAAACATCATGGCGTCTGTCCCGCTGGCGGCTGCGGATGCTGCGGTTCTATTGGCCGGTTGTCCCGATCCACCGGCGCCACCTCCTGCCCTTCGCGCAGCAGGTGCCCGCCCGCCGACACCACCCAGTCGCCGACCTCCAGCCCCGACAGCACCGGCACCCGCGTCTCGCCGAACGCGCCCAGCTCCACCGGCACCGACTTCAGCGCATGCGTCGCCGGATCCACCACGAAGACCGCGTGGCGCCCGGCCGCGTCGCGCTGCAGCGCCGACAGCGGCACGCTCAGCGCCGCGCGCTCGCCGCTCTGCTGCACGTACACGCGCGCACTCTGGCCGAGTTCGACCGCGGACTCCGCGCTTTCGTCGAGCGCGACGCGCGCGGCATAGGTGCGCGCCTGCGGATCGGCCGCGGCGGCGATCTCGCGGATCGTGCCCGGCAGGTGCTGGCCCGGCGCGCTCCACAGTTCCACCATGACCGGCAGGCCGACACTGAAGTCGCGGATGCGCGATTCCGGCAGCGCGATCGCCACCTCGCGCCCCGCGTCGCCGGCGAGGGTGAAGATCGCCTGCCCGGCCGCGACCACCTGCCCGGCCTCGGCCTGCCGGCTCGCGATCACGCCGTCGCGCGGCGCGCGCAGTTGCGAATAGGCGGCCTGGTTGCGGGCTACGTCGAGCTCCGCGCGGGCGGCGCGCGCCTGCTCCTCGGCGGCCTTCCACGCCGCCACCTGCCCGTCCAGCGCCGAGCGGCTGACCAGCTGGTCCTTCGCCAGCGCCTCGAAGCGGACCCGGTCGGCGCGCGCACGCGACAGTTCGGCCTCGGCCGCCGACAGCTGCGCCTGCGCGGCCTGCGCCTGCAGCCG
>JAFAEU010000022.1 GCA_023423855.1 Pseudomonadota bacterium
ACGTCCTGCACCGTGGCGACGTCCAGCGTGCCGGCCGCCTGTTCGAGCAGCAGGCGGTTGCGCAGGTAGTTGTACTTCGCCGTGGCGTACTGCTGCTTCGCGCTGAACAGGTTCTGCTGGTTGATCAGCACGTCGATGACGGTGCGGGTCCCGACCTCCAGGCCGACCTGCGAGGCATCGTACGCGCTCTGCGCCGATACCTGCGCCAGGCGGCGCGCCTCGACTTCGCTGATGCCCGCCACCAGCGCCTGGTAGGCGTAGCGGGTGTTGCGCTCGATCGCGCGTCGGCCCTGCTCCAGCTGGTCCTGGGCGATGTCGCGGCTGGCGATCGCCTGGCGCACGCGCGACTGGGTTTCGCCGCCGGAGAAGATCGGCACGGTCAGGGTCAGGCCGATGCTGTTGCCTTCGTCGGTGGCGCTGACCTGGCCGGGCGACGGCGAATACCAGCCGGTGCTGTTGCTGTAGGTCACGCCGAGGCCGAGCGTCGGCAGGTGGCCGGCGCGGGCGGTCGAGACGCCGTGCTCGGAGCCCTGCACCGCGTACTTCGCCGCCTGCAGGCTGGGGTTGGTGTCCAGCGCGCGCTGCACCCACGATTCCGCATCGCCGCCGGCGGGCAGCTCCGGGCGGAAGTCTTCCGGCAGCGCCCTGAGCGCGTTGACCGGGGTGCCGGTGATCTCGGCCAGCGCCTGGTAGGCGTCCTGCAGCGCGTTGCGCACGAGGATGGTGTTGGCGCGCGCGCCGTCGTACTGCGCGCGGGCCTCGTGCACGTCGGTGATCGGCGCCAGGCCGACTTCCAGGCGCTTGTCGGCGTAGTCGAACTGCTTCTGGAACGCTTCCTCGGCGGCTTCGGCCGCGGCCAGCGTCTCCAGCGCCACCAGCACGTCGAAATAGGCGTTGGCGGTGCGCGAGATCAGTTCGTCGCCGGCGGCCTCGAGGTCGTAGTCGGCGGCGGTGCTGTAGTCACGCTGCGCGCGCAGGTTCGAGATCTGCGCCCAGTTGAACACGCTCTGGTTGAGGTTGGCGCGGTAGCTGCGGCTGCGCGAGGTACCGGTTTCACCGGCTTCATGCGAGCGGCCGAGGCTTGCGCTGCCGTCGATCTGGGGCAGCAGCCCGGCGCGCGCCTGCACCGCGTTCTCGCGGGTCGACAGGCGCTGCGATTCGGCGATCGACAGCTGCGGATCGTTGACCCGCGCCAGCTCGTAGGTCTGCATCAGGTCCTCGGCGAAGACCGGTGCGGACGACAGGGCGAGGGCGAGCGAGAGGACGAGGGGGCGGCGGAGCATCGGGGATCCTTGGGGAAATTCGGAAGCGTCAGAACTTGAATTCGGGCGACGGCTCGGCGCCGGCGAGGTAGGGCAGTTCGGTCTCGAACAACGATTCGATGCGCTGGCCGTTGACATCGTTGCGCAGCAACACCGCCTCCATCGCCGGTACCCGGCCATGGACGATGAACATGCGGCCTTCGGGACGCAGCCACTGCAGGAAACGTGACGGAACCACGTCGACCGCGCCGGTCACGCAGATCGCGTCGAACTGGCGGCCCGGCTCCCAGGCGAAGGCATCGGCGGCGACCACGTCGACGTTGCCGAAGCCCTGTGCCTGCAGCCGGCCGCGCGCGGCGTCGGCGAGGTCGGCATGGCGTTCCACGCTCACGACCTCGCGCGCCAGCGAGCCCAGGCAGGCGGTCAGAAAGCCGCCGCCGGTGCCGATCTCCAGCACCGATTCGCCGCCCTCCAGCGCCAGCGCCTGCAGCGCGCGGCCCTCGAGCACGGGCTTGAGCATGGTCTCGCCGTGGCCCAGCGGCAGTTCCAGGTCGGCATAGGCCAGCGCGCGGTGGCGCTCGGCGACGAAGGCCTCGCGCGGCAGCCGCGCCAGCACTTCGAGCACGCGCGTGTCGAGCACGTCCCAGGGACGGATCTGCTGCTCGACCATGGTCTCGCGGGCCTTGGCGTAATCGAACGTCATCGTGCGGTCCGGGGATTGGATTGGGAGAAACGCGATTCTACTGGCCGGATCGGGCAAATTCGCGGGGCCATCATCGCCAGCGGCGCCGTTGTGGCTGAGTGCCGGAAGTCACCGCGACCGATGGCGCGCCGCCGGCTCACGCCGCCGGCGCCGGGCGGACGGCGTAGGCGCGCAGGAACATGTCGACGGTGGCGTCGATGTGCGCGTCCACGGCGGCAGGCGTCGGGCGCTCGCACAGGCCGCTGGCCATGCGCGTGTGCAGGTCGCCCTTGAGCAGGGCGAAGAACTGCTTCGCGGCCCGCTGCACGTCCGGCACGTCGAGTTCGCCGCGCGCGGCGCGCGCCTCCAGGAACGCGGAGAAGGCACGCACCGTGCGCTCCGGGCCGGCCTGCCAGAACATCTGGCGCACGCGCTCGTCGCTGCCCGGGGTCATCATCATCCGGTGCGTGGCCAGGGCCTCGTCGCTGGTGATCATCGCGAAGAACGCCCGGGCGATGTCGGCCAGCTGCGAATGCAGCGGTGCGGTGGTATCGGCGACGAACAGGTCGTCGGGCATCAGCGTGGCGCAGACCGCGCGCACGGCCTCGCCGAACAGCGCTTCCTTGTCGCCGAAATGGCTGTAGACGGTGAGCTTGGAGACGCCGGCCTCGGCCGCGATCTGGTCCATGCTCGCGCC
>JAFAEU010000055.1 GCA_023423855.1 Pseudomonadota bacterium
GCTCTCACCCGTCGACGGCCCCACCGGCGGCCGCGCCGCGGCCGAGAGCGCTGGCTCCGGGCTGCCCGACGGCCACGTCGTGACCTCGCCGATGGTCGGCACCTTCTACGCCTCGCCCGCCCCGGACAAGCCGGCCTTCGTCACCGTCGGCCAGTCGGTGAAGGCCGGCGACACCCTCGGCATCATCGAGGCGATGAAGATGTTCAACCCGATCGAGGCCGACGCCTCCGGCACCGTGCTCGCGATCGTCTGCGAGAGCGGGCAGCCGGTGGAGTTCGACCAGCCCCTGTTCGTGATCGGCTGAGGTGAGCGGGGATTCCGAGTGCCGAAGGCACGAGCCCGCGAACGCCCGCCGGCCGACAGGCCCGTGGGCGGTGTGGTGAACGACTTGAGACCAGAACATGCTCGATAAAGTAGTGATCGCCAACCGCGGCGAGATCGCGCTGCGCATCCTGCGCGCGTGCCACGCGCTGGGCATCCGCACGGTCGCGGTGCATTCCACCGTCGACCGCAACCTCAAGCACGTGGCGATGGCCGACGAGTCGGTGTGCATCGGGCCGGCGCCGTCCAACCGCAGCTACCTCGACATGCCGGCGATCATCGCCGCGGCCGAGGTCACCGACGCGCAGGCGATCCACCCCGGCTACGGCTTCCTCAGCGAGAACGCCGACTTCGCCGAGCGCGTCGAGCAGTCCGGCTTCGTCTTCATCGGGCCCAAGGCCGACACCATCCGCCTGATGGGCGACAAGGTCGAGGCGATCCGCGCGATGAAGGACGCCGGTGTGCCCTGCGTGCCCGGCAGCGGCGGGCCGCTGGGCGACGATGTCGAGACCAACCTGAAGATCGCGCGCGAGATCGGCTATCCGGTCATCGTCAAGGCGGCCGGCGGCGGCGGCGGCCGCGGCATGCGCGTGGTCCACACCGAGGCCGCGCTGGCCAACGCCGTCGCTACCACCAAGACCGAGGCCAAGGCCGCCTTCGGCAACGACATGGTCTACATGGAGAAGTTCCTGGAGAACCCGCGCCACGTGGAGATCCAGGTGCTCGCCGACGGCCAGGGCAACGCCATCCACCTGGGCGAGCGCGACTGCTCGATGCAGCGCCGCCACCAGAAGGTGGTCGAGGAAGCGCCGGCGCCGGGCATCACGCCCGAGGCGCGCGAAGCGATCGGCAAGGTCTGCGTGGAAGCCTGCATCCGCATCGGCTACCGCGGCGCCGGCACCTTCGAGTTCCTCTACGAGAACGGGCGCTTCTACTTCATCGAGATGAACACCCGCATCCAGGTCGAGCATCCGGTCACCGAGATGGTCACCGGCATCGACCTGGTGCGCGAGCAGCTGAAGATCGCCTCGGGGCAGAAGCTCTCGATCCGGCAGGAAGACGTGGTGCTGCGCGGCCACGCGATCGAATGCCGCATCAACGCCGAGGACCCGGACACCTTCCTGCCCTCGCCCGGCCTGATCCAGCACTTCCATTCGCCCGGCGGCCCCGGCGTGCGCGTGGACTCGCACATCTACGAGGGCTACGCGGTGCCGCCGAACTACGATTCGATGGTCGGCAAGCTGATCGTGCACGGCGCCGACCGCGAACAGGCGATCGCGCGCATGCGCGTGGCGCTGTCCGAGATGGTGGTCGACGGCATCAAGACCAACATCCCGCTGCAGCAGCGGATCATGGCCGACGGCGGCTTCCAGGCCGGCGGCCAGAACATCCACTACCTCGAGAAGCGGCTGGCCGAGCGCAAGGACAAGGGGTTGTCGATCGGGTGACGGGTACGCGCCAGGTCGCGGCCCGGAACACCCCGTCCCGCCCTGTCATTCCGAGCGCCCTGCCTGTCATTCCGAGCGCAGCGAGGAATCTGCTGCCGCCTGCCTTGGCCGGATAGATTCCTCGCTGCGCTGGTAATGACAGGACGGGGCTCACGCCACGCCGTCCGTATCCGCGACCGCACGCGACAGGTCCGCGTGCAGCAGCCGGTGGAACAGGTGCTCGCCGGCCTCGCGGCGGATCGACAGCCGTCCGGTGTCGTAGGCGCGCGACTGCAGGCCGCGCTGCACCGATTTGCAGATCGCCATGTCCTCGTCCTGGACGATGTTGCCGACGGCGATGCTGGCCTCGTTGCGCTCGCGCGCGGCGTCGGACACGTCCTCGAACCAGAAGTCGAAGATCACCTCGGTGCGGTCCACGCCCAGCGGCAGCACGAGGTTGGTGTCCATCATCCCTTCGTACCAGTTGAACATGAAGTTCGGGTGGAACCAGTAGTAGTTCGCGCGCGCGCCGCCGCGCACGGACGCGAACTCCTCGATCTCGCCCTGCACCATCGGCGCCGACTGCAGGCAGTGGCGGCGGCCGTTCTCGATCGTGTACTGCCTGAAATCCAGCACGCTGTTCAGCCCCTTGTGCAGGTGCGGGACGTGGTAGCCGCCGTCGAGGTAGTTGTCGACGAACACCTTCCAGTTGCAGTCGAACAGGTAGTGCCGGCGCGCGAACCAGTGCAGCCGGTCCAGGCGCAGCGCCTGCACTTCGGCGATGACCTGCTCGCCGAGGAATGCCTCCAGCGACGGACCTTCGCGGTCGAGGCGTACGAACACCCACTGCTCCCAGGTCGCGATGTCGACCGGCACCAGCCCGTGCGCGCCGCGGTCGAAATGGCATTCGTCGACGAAGCTCGGCGTGCCCTTGAGCGCGCCTTCGAGGGTGTAGGTCCAGCCATGGTAGGGACAGCGCAGGTTCTTCGCGCAGCCCGCGGGTTCCGTCATCACCGCAGCGGCATGGTGGCGGCAAACGTTGAAGAAGCCGCGCAGGACGCCGTCGCCGCCGCGCACGACGAGGATCGGCTCGCCCGCGATTTCGCAAGTCACGTAGTCGCCGGGCGCGCGCAGCTGGTCGAGCCGCCCGGCGAA
>JAFAEU010000013.1 GCA_023423855.1 Pseudomonadota bacterium
GGCCGGCAACGATTTCGACTACATGCTGACCAGCGTCCTGCGCACCCCCGACCTGCAGATGGTGATCCTGCAGCCGAGCGGCGGCGGCGAGCCGGTGCGGGTGAAGCAGGGGGGCGCGCCGGAATCCGCGCCCGGCTGGGTGCTGCAGTCGGTCGACGCGCGCAAGGCCGTGTTCGCGGGCCCCGAGGGCGAGCGCACCCTGGAACTGCGCGTGTTCGACGGCGTTGGCGGGCAGCCGCCCACGCAGGTCGCTGCGCCGGCGGCCGATGCCGCCGGTATGTCCGGTCCTGCGCCGGCCGCGGTGGCGGACGCGGACATGGTGGTGGAGCCGCCGCGCGCGACCGGCGGTTCGCAGCCGCCGATGGACGGGACGGGTCCGGGCCAGGAGGCCGACGGCGCGCCGGACGCGGCCGTGTCGCAGCAGGCGGCGCAGGAGCAGGTCGAGATGATCCGCCGCCGCATCGAGGAGCGTCGCGCCAGGCTGCGCCAGGAGGAGATGGCGCGTTCGAACCAGCGAGCCAACCAGAAGAAATAGACTGTGCCGATGACTCCACGATCCTTCTGCCGATCCGCCATCGCGGCGTTCCTGTCCATCGTGCTGGCCGCCTGCGCCTCGATGCCGCCGCCGACGCTCTCGCGTGGCCAGCAGCGTCCGCCGGCGGCGGACGGCGCCGCGGCAGACGGCGTCCAGACCGAGACGCTGGAGGACACCGAGGGCCCGCGCGCGCAGATCCGCCGCGGCACCGGTCAGGTGATCAACCAGCGCGCCGCCACCGCGCCGCCGCCGAACCTGAGCGGCAGCACCGGCGAGGCCAGCTTCAACTTCGAGGGTGAGCCGCTGCATGCCGTGGTCAAGGCGATCCTCGGCGACATGCTCGGGCAGAACTACACCATCGCCCCGGGCGTGCAGGGCACGGTCACGCTGGCCACGCCGCGCACGGTCAGCCCGGCGCAGGCCTACGTGCTGCTCGAGCGTGCGCTGGCCGACAACAACGCGCGCATGGTCTACAGCGGCGGCATGTACCAGATCGTCCCGGCCGATACGGCGCTGCCCTCGGGCACCGTCGCGCCGCGCACCGGCGGCGCGGCCGCCGCACGCGGCTTCGAGGTGCGGGTGGTGCCGCTGCGCTACATCTCCGCGACCGAGATGGAGAAGGTACTCAAGCCCTACGCGCGGCCCAACGCGATCGTCGCGGTCGACAACGGCCGCAACACCATCACGGTGTCGGGCTCGCGCGTGGAGCTGGAGAACTACCTGCGCACGATCGAGATCTTCGACGTCGACTGGCTGTCGGGCATGTCGGTGGGCGTGTTCCCGCTGCAGACCGGCAAGGCGACGCGCGTGGTCGCCGACCTCGAAAAGGTGTTCGGCGAACAGAGCAAGTCGCCGGTCGCGGGCATGTTCCGGTTCCTGCCGCTGGAAGGCGCCAACGCGGTGCTGGTGATCACGCCGCAGGCCGAGTACCTCGACGACATCGGCGACTGGCTGGAGCGCATCGACAGCTCCGGCGCCGGCGCGCGGCTGTACTCGTACGAGCTGAAGTACATCAAGGCGCGCGACCTGGCCGAGCGCCTGGCCGAAGTCTTCGGCGGCGGCAGCGGGCGCAGCGGCAACGGCGAGACCGGTGGTTCGCTGATGCCCGGCCTCAGCGGCGTCTCGATCGGCAGCGGCGCGGGTGGCCTCGGCAGCGACGGCAAGATCGACAGCGGCAGTTCGATCGATTCGATGGGCGGCAGCTCCGGCAGTTCGGGCAGCGGCGGCGGGCTGGGCAGCGGCTCGCTGTCGCTCAGCCAGGACCGCGGCGGCAGCTCCAGCGTGACGCTGGAGGTCGACGGCGACCGCGTCGGCGTGTCCGCGCTGGACGAGACCAACGCGCTGCTGGTGCGGACGACGCCGAGCGCGTGGAAATCGATCCGGGAAGTGGTCGAACGGCTCGACGTGATGCCGCTGCAGGTGCACATCGAGGCGCAGGTGGCGCAGGTGCAGCTCAGTGGCGAACTCGAGTACGGCGTGCAGTGGTTCATCGAACGCGCGATGACCGACAACGGCCTGCCCGTGTTCGCACCGCCGGGGAGCACGCCCGGCGTCAGCGGCCCGAGCCGCTGGAGCACGCTAGCCGGCAGCGTGGGCGGCGTGGCGGGCAACGGGCTGGCGTGGACGCTGGTCAAGAACGATGCCGCCGCCATCATCCGCGCGCTCGACAGCGTGTCCGACGTGCGCCTCCTGCAGACGCCCTCGGTGTTCGTGCGCAACAACGCGGAAGCGGAATTCAACGTCGGTGACCGCATCCCGGTCTCGACTGTCTCGGTCAACCCGATTCTCGGCAGCGACACCAGCCTGACCTCGGTGCAATATCTCGAGACCGGCACCATCCTCAAGGTGCGCCCGCGCGTGACCCAGGACGGCACCGTGTTCCTCGACATCGTGCAGGAGATCAGTGCGCCCGCCGGGCAGCCCGACAACAACGGCAACTATGTCATCACCACGCGACGCCTGAAGACCGAGGCCGCAGCGCAGGACGGCGATACCGTGATGCTTGCCGGATTGATTAGCGACACCGTCGAGCGCGGTGCGGGCGGCATCCCCGGACTGAGTCGCATCCCCGTGCTTGGCGCGTTGTTCGGCACCCAGCGTTCGGAAACGACGCGCAGTGAAACCATCGTGCTGATCACCGCCCGCATCATCCGCAACAATGCCGAAGCGCGCAGCCTCACCGACGAATACAGCCGCCGCTTCCGCGCGATGGAGCCGCTGCACCGGGCGAAGGACTGACGCGCGCATGCGCAGGGCGGGGCATGGCTGAGCTCCCGATCGTGCTGCTGCCGGTCGGCGTTGACGACGACGCGCTCGATGCCTGCCTCGCCGCGCTCGACGCCGGCACGCCCGCCGGCGCGCGTGTGTGGCTCGCCGACGATGCGCAGGCCGGCCCGCGGGGGCTGGCGATCATCGAACGCTGGCTGGCGCGCACGTCGCTGCAGGCCGACTACACGCGCCGGCAGCGGCGCCTCGGCGAAGTGGCACACGTGGATGAGATGCTGTCGGCCTGCGGCGATGCTGACGTGATCGTGCTCGCGCCCGACGCAGTGCCCACGCCGGGCTGGGCGACACAGCTTGCCGCCTGCTTCGCGCGCGACGCCTCGATCGCCAGCGCCACGCCGTGGTGCAACGCGGGCGAGGCGGCCGCGTGGCCGCGCATCGGCGAGATCGCGCCGATGCCCGACGACCCCGCCCGGCTCGCGCGCGCCTGCGCGACGATGCCGCCGATCCATCCCGAACTGCCGGCCGCGGTCGCGCACGCGGTCCTCCTGCGCGGCAGCGCGCGGCGCAAGGCGGGCGGGCTCGATGCCGCGAGCTACGCCTCGTGGTATGCGGCGCTGATCGACCTGTCGCTGCGCCTATCGGGCCTGGGCTGGCGCAACGTGCTGTGCGAGACCGCCTTCGTCGCGCGCGGCGGCGAGGGCGGCCCGGTCGACGGCGACATGGACGCGCTGGCCGCGCGCTGGCCGACCTGGCACGCGCGGCTGGCGACGGTGCTGATGCAGGACCCGCTGCGCGAATCGCGCGAGCGGCTGGCGCAGTTGTACGCCGAGGTCGACGGGCCGCAGCGGCAGCACGACCTGTTTCCCGAGGCGGACCGCGCCGGCGGGGACGATGATGCGGAATCCGGCGACGGCAATGCGCCCGGGCACGCGGAGGACGTCTGATGCCGCGATCGCCCGGCATCGCCGCCATTGTCGTCAGCTACCAGAGCATCGATACCATCGACGGCTGCCTGGCGCGGTTGCGCGCGGCGCGGGACGTGGTCCAGGTGCGGATCGTCGACAACGGCTCCGTGGACGGCACGCTCGACGTGATCCAGCGGCACGCAGCCGCGGATCCGCGCCTGCACTTCATCGGCAATCCGGACAACCCCGGGTTCTCGTTCGCCTGCAACCAGGGTGCGCGCGACAGCGACGCCGACTGGCTCGCCTTCGTCAACCCGGATTGCCTGGTCGAGGCGGACGCGCTGTCGCGGCTGCTGGCGCATGCCGAACGGATCGACGGCGACTGCCTGCTGGGCGCGGACCTGGTCGACGAACACGGCGTGCGCGACGCCGCCGCGCGGCGCCGCGATCCCGCCTTCGCCGCGATGCTGCGCGACCCGGCGTCGCGGGATCTCGCGATCCCGCCCGACGACACCCGCGCCCTGCAGCCGGTCGACGCCGTTTCCGGTGCGCTGATGCTGCTCCCGCGCGACCTGTTCGACCGCATCGGCGGATTCGACGCCGGCTACCGCCTGCATGCCGAGGACCTCGACCTGTGCCGGCGTGCGCGCGCGGCCGGCGCGCAGGTGGCGGTCGCCAACGACGTGCGCGTGCTGCACCTGCGCGGGGTGTCGAGCCGATCGCGGCCGCTGTTCGTGGAGTGGCACAAGCATCACGGGCTGTGGCGCTATTTCCGCAAGTTCGAGGCGAAGGCGGTTTCCCGGCCGGCGCGGGCTGCGGCCTGGGCGGCGATCTGGCTGCGCTTCCCGCTCGCCGCGCTGCGGCAGTGGGCGAAGACCTGAGGGACTGAGGTTCAACCTATCCGTCATCCCTCAGCCTATCCGTCATCCCGGCGAAAGCCTGGATCCATTTTGATCTTGTCCCGGATTTCCGTTCGCAGGAAGCAACATCAAATTGGATCCCGGCTTTCGCCGGGATGACGAATCCAAAGGAACAACGATGCCCGTAATCGAATCCTTGCTCGACACCGACCTGTACAAGTTCACGATGATGCAGGCGGTGCTGCACCAGCATCCGGGCGCGGAGGCCGAATACCGCTTCCGCTGCCGCACGCCGGGCGTCGACCTGGCGCGGCACATCGATGCCATCGCGGCCGAGATCGACCGGCTGTGCACGCTGCGGCTGTCGGGCGAAGAACTCGACTACATGCGCGGGCTGCGCTTCATCAAGTCCGACTTCGTGGACTTCCTCGCGCTGTTCCGGCTGCAGCGCAAGTACGTTTCGCTGCGGCCGTCGGCGTCCGTGCCCGGCGAGATCGAGCTGGAAGTGAAGGGGCCGTGGCTGCACACGATCCTGTTCGAGGTGCCGCTGCTGGCGATCGTCAACGAGGTGCATTTCCGCCAGACGCATGGCGCGCCGGACGAGGCCGAGGGCCTGCGCCGCCTGCATGACAAGCTCGAACGCATCAACGACGCGGTCGGCTTTGATGACTGCCGGATCACCGATTTCGGCACGCGGCGGCGCTGGTCGCGCGCCTGGCACGAGGCGCTGATCCCGCGGCTCGCGGCGGGGCTGGGCGAGAAGTTCGCCGGCACCAGCAACGTCGATCTCGCCCGCCGCCACGGCCTGGTCGCGCAGGGCACGATGGCGCACGAATGGCTGCAGGCCTACCAGGCGCTCGGCCCACGCCTGCGCGATTCGCAGGGGGCCGCGTTCGAGGGCTGGGCGCGCGAATACCGCGGCGACCTTGGCATCGCGCTGACCGACGTGATCGGGCTGGACGCGTTCGTGGCCGATTTCGACATGTACTTCTGCAAGCTGTTCGACGGCATGCGCCACGATTCCGGAGACCCGGTGGCCTGGGGCGAGCGCCTGATCGCGCACCTGGTCGCGAACAAGGTCGACCCGCGCGGCAAGGTGTTCGTGTTCAGCGACGGCCTCGACATCGACGAGGTGATGCGCCTGTACGCGCACTTCCGCGGCCGCTGCCTGATGTCGTTCGGCATCGGCACCAACCTCACCAACGACCTTGGCCCCGAGCCGCTGAGCATCGTGATGAAGATGGTCCGCTGCAACGGACAGCCCGTCGCCAAGCTCAGTGACTC
>JAFAEU010000290.1 GCA_023423855.1 Pseudomonadota bacterium
GGCATCTTCCGCGACTGCCTGCGCGCGGCGTACCCGGCCTGGGTGCTGCAGGGCGACGCCGGGATCATCGGCTACGGCGTGCTGAGCATCGCCGCCGACGAGGCGCACGTGCTCAACGTCTGCATCGACCCCGCCGAGCAGGGCCAGGGCCACGGCCGTCGCCTGCTGCGCGCGCTGGTGCGGATCGCGCGCGCGCAGGGCGCGCAGCGCGTGTTCCTCGAGGTGCGGCCGTCGAATCCGAATGCGATCGCGCTCTACCACGACGAGGGTTTCAACGAGATCGGCCGGCGTCCGCGCTACTACCCGGCGCACGGCGGGCGCGAGGATGCGATCGTGATGGCGAAGGAGTTGCTGGCGGACGAGGTTGCGAGGATGCCGGCGCTCTGATCTCCCCCTTGGGAGGTGCATCCGTCGTGCCTCCCGCCCCGATTGCCTCCGCCCGTGATGACAGGCCTTTTGCCGGGCGCTCTAGGACAGGCGCGCGCGCTGCGCGGAAAGCGCGTCGTGCTGCGCGGTCCAGTCGGCGAGGCGCTGGCGCTCCTGCTCGACCACCGCCGGCGGCACCTTGTCGCTGAACTTCGCGAGCTTCGCCTCGCTCTTCTCCCGTTCCGCCGACACCCGGGCGATCTCCCTGTCGAGGCGCGCGCGCTCGGCGTCGAGATCGACCAGGCCTTCCAGCGGCACGAACAGCTTCAGCTCACCAACCAGGCCGGCGGCGGCCGGGGGCGGATCGCCGTCGATCGCCTCGACGCGCTCGAGCCGGTTGAGGAAGCGCAGCTGCGAATCGAAGCGCTGCAGGCGCGCAAGCTCGTTCGCGCCGCCGGCCTGCACCAGCAGCGGCACCTGCCTCGTCGGCGACACGCCGAGTTCGCTGCGGATCCGGCGCAGGGCGGTGACCATCTGCTTGAGCCATTCGATGTCGGCTTCGGCCTGCGCGAAGTCGCCGGCCAGCTCCGCAGCCTGCGGGTAGCGCTGCAGCGAGATGGTGTCGCCGTCGACGCCCAGGCGCGGTGCGACCTGGCGCCACAGCTCCTCGGTGACGAAGGGAATGAGCGGGTGCAGCAGGCGCAGCAGCGATTCCAGCACGTGCAGCAAGGTGTGGCGGGTGCTGTCGGCGGCTTCTGCATCGCCGCCCTGCAGGGCAGGCTTGGCCAGTTCGACGAACCAGTCGCAGTACTCGTTCCAGGCGAACTCGTACAGCGACTGCGCGAGCAGGTCGAAGCGGTAGGCGGCGAAGTGGGTTTCGGCTTCCGCGGCGGTCTTGGCGAGGCGGGAGAGGATCCACTTCTCGGCGTCGGTCTTCGGCTGCGTCGCGCGGCCCCCATCCGCCCTTCGGGCACCCTTCGGCAAGCTCAGGGCAGGCTCTTCCCCCGCGGGCGGGGGAAGGGAAAAGCCCTCGGTATTCATCAGCACGAAGCGGGTGGCGTTCCACAGCTTGTTGCAGAAGTTCTTGTAGCCCTCGGCGCGGCCGAGGTCGAACTTGATGTCGCGGCCCGGGCCTGCGAGCGCGGCCATGGTGAAGCGCAGCGGGTCGGCGCCGTGGGCGATGATGCCGTCGGGGAATTCCCTGCGCGTGGCCTTCTCGATCCTCGGCGCGTCCTTGGGCTTCATCAGCCCGGTGGTGCGCTTGGCGACCAGCGCGTCGGCGCTGATGCCGTCGATGATGTCGAGCGGGTCGAGGATGTTGCCCTTCGACTTCGACATCTTCTGGCCGTCCTTGTCGCGGACCAGGCCGGTCATGTAGACGTCGTCGAACGCGACCTTGCCGGTCAACGCGTCGGTCATCATCACCATGCGCGCGACCCAGAAGAAGATGATGTCGAAGCCGGTGACCAGCACGCTGGTCGGCAGGAATTCGTCGAAGCCGCGCTCGCGCATCGCGGCCTCGTCCGGCCAGCCCAGCGTGCTGAACGGCCACAGCGCCGAGGAGAACCAGGTTTCGAGCACATCGCTGTCCTGGCGCAACGGGCGGTCGCCGAGGCCGTGTTTCGCGCGGACTTCCGTCTCGTCGCGCCCGACGTAAACCCTGCCTGCCTCGTCGAACCATGCCGGGATCCGGTGCCCCCACCAGAGCTGGCGGGAAATCGTCCAGTCCTGGATGTTCTCCATCCAGTGGCGGTAGGTGTTGATCCAGTTCGGCGGCACGAACTTCACGCTGCCCGGCTTTCCATCGGCACCTTCGACCAGTTCCATGCCGCGCCGGCCCATGTCGTCCATGCGCACGAACCACTGGTCGGTCAGGTAGGGCTCGATCACCTGGCCGCTGCGGTCGCCGCGCGGGACCTGGAGCTTGTGCGGCCGGGTCTCGACCAGCAGGCCGGCAGCCTCGAGGTCGGCGAGCACGGCCTTGCGTGCCTCGTAGCGGTCGAGGCCGCGGTACTTCTCCGGCGCGTCGTCGTTGACGGTGGCGGTGTCGGTGAACAGGTTGATCATCGGCAGGTCGTGGCGCTGGCCCACCGCATGGTCGTTGAAGTCGTGCGCGGGCGTGACCTTGACCACGCCGGTGCCGAAATCGCGGTCGACGTAGTCGTCGGCGATCACCGGAATCTCGCGGTCGGTCAGCGGCAGCTTCACGCGCTTGCCGACCAGGTGCGCGTAGCGCTCGTCTTCCGGATGCACCATCACCGCGGTATCGCCGAGCATGGTTTCCGGGCGGGTGGTGGCGACCGTCAGCGCGCCGCTGCCGTCGGCGAGCGGGTAGGAGATCGACCACAGGAAGCCGTCTTCCTCCTCGCTGACCACCTCCAGGTCGGACACCGCGGTCTGCAGCACCGGGTCCCAGTTCACCAGCCGCTTGCCGCGGTAGATCAGGCCACGCTCGTACAGCCGCACGAAGGCTTCGATCACCGCCTTCGACGGCCCCTCGTCCATCGTGAACACCTTGCGCGTCCAGTCGCCGGACGTGCCGAGCCGGCGCATCTGCCGCTCGATGGTGTCGCCGGACTGCTGCTTCCACTCCCAGACCCTGGCGATGAAGCCCTCGCGGCCGAGCGAGTCGCGGGTCTCGCCGGTGCCGGCGATGGCGAGGTTGCGGCTGACCACCATCTCGGTGGCGATGCCGGCGTGGTCGGTGCCCATCTGCCACAGCGTGCGGTAGCCGCGCATGCGGTGGTAGCGGACCAGCGCGTCCTGCAGCGTGTGCTGGAAGGCGTGGCCCATGTGCAGGGTGCCGGTGACGTTCGGCGGCGGCAGCAGGATGGTGTAGGCGGGGCCGTCGCCGCGCGGCGCGAACACGCCGGCCGCTTCCCACTCTGCGTAGAGGCGGGATTCGAAGGTGCCGGGATCGTAGGTGGGGGCGAGGGCTTCGGTGGTCATGGTGTCCGGTGTGTCATTCCGAACGCAGTGAGGAATCTGCTTGTCGCCGGATTGCCCGCTTTCGTGGAGCAGATTCCTCGCTGCGCTCGGAATGACAGGAGTTGTGGGTCGCAGGGTGACAGAAGTTGTGGGTTACATATCGTGTTTGTTGAGCTCGAAGCCGAGCGCCTTGTAATGCTTCCAGCGCTCGCGCAGCGGTCCGCGCGCGGACTCGTCGGCGGGCACCACCTCCAGCACGCGCTCGAAGCCGCCGGCGACCGGCGCGTCGCGCAGGTTGAGCACCAGCGGGCGCATCGGCGCGTCGACGTCGGGCGTGGCGATCAGCACGGGGGTGTCCTCGTCCTGCACCTCGCGGCCGGCGATCTGGTGCGGGATGAACTCCTCTTCGCCGGTATCCCACAGCAGGTCGTCGAGTTCCTCCGCCTGCGCGGCGTCGCGCGCCAGCACCAGGGTCCACAGGTCCGCGGCCCAGGCCTTGCGCACCAGTTCGCGCACGAGCTTCAGCGGCTCGCCGTGGAAGCGCGGTTTGGCGATGAGGTAGAAGTCGGCGCGGGGCATGGGAGCAGTGACTGGTGATTCGTGATGGGTGATTCGAGGAGGCGGGTACTCATTGCGGCTGGCGGCCATCCGGTGCTCTTGCGCATCACGAATCAGCAATGACGAATCACGCCGCGGCAGCGGCCCGATCCAGCAGCCACTGCGACAGCAACCCCACCGGCCGCCCCGTCGCCATGCCCATCTTGCCGTCGGTGTTGGCGCTGCCGGCGATGTCCAGGTGCGCCCAGCGCTGGCCGTCGGTGAAGCGCGAGAGGAAGCAGCCGGCGGTGACCGCGCCCGCCCAGCGCCCACCGATGTTGTAGACGTCGGCGAAGTTGGAGTCGAGCAGGGTCTGGTATTCGTCCCACAGCGGCAGGCGCCAGGCGCGGTCGAACACGGTCTCGCCGGCGGCGAGCAGTTCGCCGGCGAGGTCGTCGTGCTTGCTCATCAGGCCCGAGGCATGGCGGCCGAGCGCGACCATGCAGGCGCCGGTCAGCGTCGCCACGTCCACCAGCGCCTGCGGCTGGAAGCGCTCGGCGTAGGTCAGCGCGTCGCACAGGATCAGCCGGCCCTCGGCGTCGGT
>JAFAEU010000010.1 GCA_023423855.1 Pseudomonadota bacterium
CTCCTGCACCACGACGTCCTCGCACACCTGGCGCGGCGTGGTCGAGGTGGTGGTTTCGCGGACCGGCTCGGTGCCGATCACGGTCGCGTACAGCTCGGCCTTCTCGGTCACCGGCGTCACCGCGACAACCGGCGCGTACTCGAGACGGGCACCCTCGTCCGCTGCGGTGGCCTCCGCGATTTCTTCCGCGGTGGACAAATCGGGCGACGCCGCCTTGTCGCGACTGTTGTGGTAGGCGCCCACTGCGACGCCGCCGACCAGCAGCGACGCCAGGGCAATGGCCAGGGTATTGCCTTTCATGTGTCTCTCCTACGGGGCCTTCCGCCCACACTGGAACGTGCAGGCAGATTGCAGCACTGTGAAGCTGAACAAGACCCCGAAAAGTTCCCCGCAAACTGACGCGCCCGTGAATCGCCACCTGCCGCGCGCCGTGATAGCGTGAATGCCGTCGCCGTTCTCCCGCCGGAGTCGCCCGCATGGCCAACCCGCTGCTGCTCCCCCTGCTCAACTGGGCGCGCGGATTGCGCTACCCCACGCTGTTCAAGCTGACCGCGGTCGCGTTCGCGATCAGCATCCTGTGGCCGTTCGACCCGATTCCTTTCATCGACGAGATCGTGCTCGGCCTGGGCACCCTGCTGCTGGCGAACTGGAAGAGCCGCAAGACGCCGCCCGAACCGCCGATCGAGGGCGACGCCGCGCGCCGGCCCTGAGCCGCGACCACGGTGACGCGCCGCGAGGAACGGCATGGCCACGACCGCATGCTGCTGATCGACAGCCACTGCCATCTCGATGCGCCGGAGTTCGACGGCGACCGCGACGCCGTGGTCGCGCGCGCCCTCACCGCCGGCGTCCTGCACCAGGTCGTGCGGGCGGTCGACGCCGCCGGCTGGCCGAAGCTGCGCGACCTGTGCCGGGCAACTCCCGGGTTGCATCCGGCCTACGGCCTGCACCCGGTGTACCTCGACCGCCATCGCCCGGAGCATCTCGACAAGCTGCGCGCGTGGATCGAGCGCGAGCACCCGGTCGCGGTCGGCGAATGCGGCCTCGACCATTTCGTCGACGGCCTGGACCCGGCCGCGCAGCAGGCCTGCTTCGAGGGCCAGCTGCGGCTCGCGCGCGAGTTCGACCTGCCGGTGATCGTGCACGCGCGGCGCGCGGTGGACGCGGTGATCGCGACACTGCGGCGAATCGGCGGACCGGCGCAGGCGCTGCGCGGCGTGGTGCACAGTTTTTCGGGCAGCGAGGAACAGGCGCGGCAGCTGTGGAAGCTCGGCTTCCTCCTCGGCCTGGGCGGACCGGTCACCTACGCGCGCGCCAACCGCCTGCGCCGACTCGTGGCCACCATGCCGCTCGAATACCTGCTGCTGGAAACCGACGCGCCCGACCAGCCCGACGCCGGCATCCGCGGCGAGCGCAACGAACCGGCTCGATTGGTGGCCGTGCTGGAAACGATTGCGCGCCTGCGCGATAGCGATCCAGGGGAGATCGCCGACGCGACCACCGCCAACGCGCGTCGCCTGTTCGCCCTGCCCGCTTCCCCGTAAGCACGCCTTCAGGCGCGACCCGTGGCCCGGTCATCGCCGCGAGCACCCGGCGGCGCTCCTACGGCTTGAGCAGCATTTCCAGCGCCTTGCCCGCCGCCGCGAAGGCGAACGCACCGGTGATGTGCGTGGCCGCGCCCAGGCCGGCGCCGCAGTCGAGCTTCAGCGCCGCGTCCGGCCCCACCTGCGGGCGCAGTCCGCAGACCGTGCCGTCCGCCTGCGGGTACTTCACGTTCTCCAGCGAGTACACCGCCGGCACGCCGAAATAGCGATCGCGGTTCTTCGGGAAGTTGAATTCGCCGCGCAGCTTCCGGCGGATCAGCGCCAGCATCGCATCGTGCTCGGTGCGCGAGAGGTCGCGCACGCGCACCAGGGTCGGATCGGTCCGCCCTCCTGCGGCGCCGATGGTCAGCACCGGTTGCTTGCGACGACGACACCACGCAATCAGTTCCACCTTGCTGCGGAAGCTGTCGCAGGCGTCCACGACCAGGTCGAAGCCGCGGTCGAGCAGGTCGCCGAGGTTGCCGGGCGTGAGGAACATCGGCACGACGTCGAGCGAGATCGCGGGATTGATCGCGCGGCAGCGATCGGCCATCGCTTCGGCCTTGTTGCGGCCGTACTGCCCGTCGAGCGCGGGCAGCTGGCGGTTGGTGTTGGACAGGCACAGATCGTCGGCATCGATCAGCGTCAGGTGTCCGATCGCGCTGCGCGCCAGGGCCTCGACCACCCACGAGCCGACGCCGCCCAGGCCCACCACTGCCACGCGCCGCGCGCGCAGGCGATCGACCGCGCCGCGCCCGTACAGGCGGTCGATGCCCGCGAATCGTTCGGTCCATGCCTCGTCCATGGCGACAGTCTACCGGCCGCACCCGCATGCTATCGTCGCCGCGCCAGCCACGGAGCCAGCCATGTCGACCACGCCGCAGCCCACGCCCGACGCCAAGCCCACCCGCAAGCCGCCATCCGCCGCGTCGAAGTACCTGTTCATGTTCCTGCTCGGCCTGGTTATCGGCATCGTGGCGCTGGTGATGCTCATGCGCACGCTGGAATCGCGCAAGACCTGGCGCGACCACTATCCCCATGCGCTGATGCACCTGCTGTCGGCGCAGACCGCGCAGTTGCAGGACAACGCCGGCGCGAACCGCTGCAGCCCGACCGACACCCTGCCGCATCTGCAGTCGTTGCGCAGCCTCGGCAACGATTTCGAGCGCGCGTTCCCGGACCTGCGCGACGACCGGAACTTCGTCGCGCACTCGGCGAAGTTCCGCGGCACGCTGGACGCGGCGCTGGCGGCGCCTCCGCTCGGCTGCGAGGGCGTCGAGCAGGCCGCCAAGCAGATCGGCGAGGCCTGCAAGGCCTGCCATCAGGACTTCCGCTGAGGTCCGGCCCGAAGCCTCCGTCGTTCGGGCTGCGCGACCGCCGTTCTTCCGAAACAGTCGCGGATCCGCTGCCTGAACCGCAACTGCATCGACCCGCAT
>JAFAEU010000025.1 GCA_023423855.1 Pseudomonadota bacterium
TCGGGAATCGGGAATCGGGAATCGGGAATCGGGAGAAGCGTAACGGTTTGTCATCCCGAGCGCAGCGAGGGATCTGCCTTTGCCCGGACGAGAAGCAGATTCCTCGCTGCGCCCGGGATGACAAACATTTAGGCTGTTCCCATTCCCCATTCCCCATTCCCGACTCCCCACTCCCGGCCCCCATGAACTACCGCCATGCCTTCCACGCCGGCAACCATGCCGACGTCCTCAAGCACACCGTGCTGCTGGCGCTGTGCGATGCACTGGCGGCGAAGCCGGCGGCCTGCTTCGCGCTCGACACCCATGCCGGTCGCGGCCTCTACCGGCTGGACGACGATGCCGCCAGCCGGACCGGCGAAGCCGGGGAAGGCGTGCTGGCGCTCCTGCGGCGCGTCGGCGACACGCCGGTGTTGGCCCGCTACCGCGACGCCATCGCCACCTGCCGCACGCGGCATGGCGATACGGCCTATCCCGGTTCGCCGTGGCTGCTGGCGCACGCCCTGCGCGGGCAGGACCGCATCGCCTGCTGCGAACTGCAGCCGGACGAGGCCGCGACGCTCAAGCGCAGTCTTGCCGGCGATCCGCGCGTCGCCGTGCACCAGCGCGACGGTTACGCCGCGATCAATGCCCTGCTGCCGCCGAAGTCCGGCGCCACCCGGATCAATCGCGGCCTGGTCCTGATCGACCCGCCCTACGAGGCGCAGCGCGCGGAATTCGATCCGATCCTGGCCGCCCTGCGCCTCGGGCTGGAACGCTGGCCGCAGGGCATGTTCGCGCTGTGGTACCCGATCAAGCAGCGCGCGACCCTGCAGCCCTTCCTGCGTCGCGCCGCGCACCTGCCGGCGAAGGGCGTGCTGTGCGCGGAACTGATGGTGCGCCCCGAGGAATCGGCGCTGCGCATGAACGGCAGCGGCCTGCTGCTGTGCAACCCTCCGTGGCGCTTCGAGCAGACACTCGCTGCACTGCTGCCCGTGCTGCAGGCAGGGCTGGCCCCGGCGGGCGGATCGCATCGCCTGCAGTGGTTGCGCAATGACGACGCCTGAAACCACGGCGTATCGATCCCGTCCGGCACCGCAGGCGCACGCGAGGCGACGTCCGCACAAACCGTCGTTCCCGCGAAGGCGGGAATCCAGTGTCTTCAAACCTTGAAGGCAAAGACGCTGGATTCCCGCCTTCGCGGGAATGACGGCACTCGTTCCTGACCTTCGCAAGGTAAAATCGCGCCTTCGCACGCTGGCAACGCCGTTGCCGGCGCCGTCGTGCTTTTCCGGATCCAGGATCGATGCCCGCAAACGTCCCGTCCCCTCCGCCGCTACCGCGGCCCGGCCAGCCGCGCGCCTGGTGGCGCGCGCCGACCAGCCGCAGCGCGCTGGCCTGGCATGCCGCACGCGCCGCGAATGCGCACGGTGCGCCACTGCTGCTGGTAGCGCGCGACAACCATGCCGCGCACCAACTCGAAGCCGACCTGCACACCCTGCTCGGCGCCGACGACGCGCTGCCGGTGGTCGTGTTCCCGGACTGGGAAACCCTGCCCTGGGACCGCTTCAGCCCGCATCCGGACATCGTCTCGCAGCGCCTGGCCACCCTGCTGCGGCTGCCCTCGCTCAGGCAGGCGGCCATCGTCATCGTGCCGGTGCAGACCCTGCTGCAGCGGCTGCCGCCACTGCGCTACGCGGTCGGCAGCGCCTTCGACGTGCGCGTCGGACAGACGCTCGACCTCGACGCAGAGAAGCGCCGCCTCGAAAGCGCCGGCTACCGCAACGTGCCCCAGGTCTTCGACCCGGGCGATTTCGCGGTGCGCGGCGGGCTGCTCGACGTCTACCCGATGGGCGCGTCGCAGCCGTTCCGCGTCGAGCTGTTCGACGACGGCATCGAGACGATCCGCGCCTTCGATCCGGAGACGCAGCGTTCGCTCGACAAGGTCGACGCGGTGCGCATGCTGCCCGGCCGCGAAATGCCGACCGACGAGGACGCGCTCGGCGAGACACTGGACAAGCTGCGCGAGCGCTTCGACATCGACACGCGCCGCAGCGCGCTGATGCAGGACCTCAAGGCCGGCATCGCGCCCGCGGGCATCGAGTACTACCTGCCGCTGTTCTTCGAAACGACCGCGACGCTGTTCGACTACCTTGCCCCGGACACGCTGCCGCTGGTGGACGAAGGCGCACTGGAAGCCGCCGACCACTTCTGGAAGCAGGCCGCCGACCGCTACGAGCAGCTGCGCCACGACATCGAGCGCCCGATCCTGCCGCCGGCCGAACTGTGGCTGTCGCCGGAGGCGCTGCGCGAGCGCCTGAACGCGGGCAGCCGCATCGAGCTCTGTGGCGAATCGCATCCGCGCCGCAAGGACGCGCAGGCACTCGGCGACCAGCCGGCGCCGGCGCTGCCGCTGTCGGCGCGCGACAGCGAGCCCGGCGCGGCGCTGAAGTCGTTCCTGTCCAGCTACGGCGGCCGCACGCTCATTGCCGCCGATTCGGCGGGGCGGCGTGAAGCGCTGCTGGAAATGCTGGGTGCGGCGGGACTGACGCCGGTGGTGCTGGACGGCTTTCCCGCTTTCGCCCGTCATCCCGGCGAAAGCCGGGATGACGATCTCGAAGGGGTCGGTTTCGCCGTCGCCGTCGCCCCGCTCGACGACGGCTTCGCGCTCGACGACCCGCGCATCGCGATCCTCA
The DNA here is from genome assembly GCA_023423855.1 of Pseudomonadota bacterium. Taxonomy (GTDB): domain Bacteria; phylum Pseudomonadota; class Gammaproteobacteria; order Xanthomonadales; family Xanthomonadaceae; genus Luteimonas. The sequence continues at coordinate 2,673 of JAFAEU010000025.1, forward strand.
CCGAACGCCAGCTGTTCCCCGAGCGCGCCTCGCAACCACGCCGGCGCAAGCGCGCGGGACGCGAACCCGAGGCCATCATCCGCGACCTCGGCGAACTGACCGAAGGCGCGCCGATCGTGCACGAGGACCACGGCGTCGGCCGCTACCGCGGGCTGGTCACGCTCGACGCCGGCGGCCAACCCGGCGAATACCTTGACATCGAGTACGCCAAGGGCGATCGCCTGTACGTGCCGGTCGCGCAGCTGCACCTGGTCAACCGCTACTCGGGCGCCTCGCCCGAAACCGCGCCGCTGCACTCGCTCGGCGGCGAGCAGTGGACCAAGGCCAGGCGCAAGGCCGCGGAGAAGGTCCGCGACGTCGCCGCCGAGTTGCTGGAGATCCAGGCCAGGCGCATGGCCCGCGCCGGACTGGCGCTGCCGGTGGACCGCGCGATGTACGAACCGTTCGCGGCGGCGTTCCCGTTCGAGGAAACCCCCGACCAGCACGCCGCGATCGAGGCGGTGATCCGCGACCTGGGCAGCAGCCAGCCGATGGACCGCGTGGTCTGCGGCGACGTCGGCTTCGGCAAGACCGAGGTCGCCGTGCGCGCCGCCTTCGTCGCCGCCGCCGCAGGCCGGCAGGTCGCGGTGCTGGTGCCGACCACGCTGCTGGCCGAGCAGCACTACCGCACGATGGCCGACCGCTTCGCCGACTGGCCGCTGCGCGTGGAGGTGCTGTCGCGCTTCAAGAGCAGCAAGGAGATCAAGGCCGAGATCGGCAAGATCGCCGACGGCACGCTCGACGTCATCGTCGGCACCCACCGGCTGCTGCAGCCGGACGTGAAGTTCAAGGACCTCGGTCTGGTGATCGTCGACGAGGAGCAGCGCTTCGGCGTGCGCCAGAAGGAGGCGCTCAAGGCCCTGCGCGCCAACGTGCACCTGCTCACGCTGACCGCAACCCCTATTCCGCGCACGCTCAACATGGCCATGGCCGGCCTGCGCGACCTGTCGATCATCGCCACCCCGCCGGCGCACCGGCTGGCGGTGCAGACCTTCATCGCCGCCTGGGACGACGCGCAGCTGCGCGAGGCCTTCCAGCGCGAGCTCGCGCGCGGCGGCCAGGTGTATTTCCTGCACAACGACGTCGAGAGCATCGGCCGCATGCAGCGCCAGCTCGAGGAGCTGGTGCCGGACGCGCGCATCGGCATCGCCCACGGCCAGATGCCCGAGCGCGAGCTGGAGAAGGTGATGCTCGACTTCCACAAGCAGCGCTTCAACGTGCTGCTGTGCACGACCATCATCGAGTCGGGCATCGACATCCCCAACGCCAACACCATCATCATCCACCGCGCCGACAGGTTCGGCCTGGCCCAGCTGCACCAGTTGCGCGGCCGCGTCGGCCGTTCGCATCACCGTGCCTACGCCTACCTCGTGATCCCCGACAAGCGCTCGATCACGAGCGATGCGCAGAAGCGGCTGGAGGCGATCGCCTCGATGGACGAACTCGGCGCCGGCTTCACCCTGGCCACGCACGACCTGGAGATCCGCGGCGCCGGCGAGCTGCTCGGCGAGGACCAGAGCGGGCAGATGGCCGAGGTCGGCTTCAGCCTGTACACCGAGCTGCTGGAGCGCGCGGTGCGCTCGATCAGGCAGGGCAAGCTGCCGGACATCGACGAGCCGATGCACCGCGGCGCCGAGGTGGAGCTGCACGTCCCGGCGCTGATCCCCGACGATTACCTGCCCGACGTGCACACGCGCCTGACGCTGTACAAGCGCATCAGCTCCGCGCGCGATACCGAGGAACTGCGCGAGCTGCAGGTGGAGATGATCGACCGCTTCGGCCTGCTGCCCGATCCGGCGAAGCACCTGTTCGCGATCGCCGAACTCAAGCTGCAGGCAACCGCGCTCGGCATCCGCAAGCTCGACCTCGGCGAGGCCGGCGGACGCCTGCAGTTCGTGGAGAAGCCCGACGTCGACCCGATGGCCGTGATCCGCCTGATCCAGGGCCAGCCGAAGCACTACCGCATGGACGGCCCGGACAAGCTGCGCATCACGCTGGACCTGCCTGATGTCGACACGCGGCTCAAGGCCGCGCGCGGGTTGCTGATCGCGCTGGCGCCGAGTGCGGAACGGAGGGCCTGAAGGCGTCCTGACCAAGCCGTCATCCCCGCGAAGGCGGGGATCCAGTGTCTTTGCGTTCAAGCATTGAAGACGTTGGGTTCCTGCCTTCGCGGGGATGACGGCTGTTGTCCGGACTTCTCCGGAGATTTCTTGCCGCGACGTTTACGCCCACCTCACCGCGCGGTCACCCGCGCGGGCGTAGCGTCGAAGACCCGCACGGAGCACGCCCATGCCCTACGCTCTCCTCGGCGACCTGCCCGATTCCGTCCGCGACAACGTGCCGAAACACGCGCAGGAGATCTACAAGGAAGCCTTCAACAGCGCCTGGGACCAGTACAAGGACCCCGACGACCGCCGCGGCGACGCCAGCCGCGAGGAAACCGCGCACCGCGTCGCCTGGGCCGCGGTGAAGGAGAAATACGAGAAAGGCGACGACGACCAATGGCACGCGAAGAAATAACCGCAGACGGCCGCCCACCCCACGCGGGCCCGCCGATCGCGCACAATGCCGGCATGACCGGACGTCTCCTGCTCCCGCTGCTCGCCGCCCTCCTGCTTCCCGCCTGCGCGGGGACGCCATCGCCCGACGACGCGGACGGCGCCACCTTCATCCTCGTGCGCCACGGCGAAAAGACCAGCGACACCGAGCGCGACCCCGACCTCAGCGCGGCCGGCATCGAACGCGCGCGGCAGCTCGCGCAGCGCCTCGCCGGCGACGACATCACCGCCATCTACACCACCGACTACCGGCGCACCCGGCAAACCGTGGAACCGACCGCCAGCGCGCACCGCATCGACGCCGAGACCTACGACGCGAAGCTGCCCGCCGACGCGTTCGCGGCACGGCTCAAGGCGGCCCACCCGCACGGCATCGTGCTCGTCGCCGGCCACAGCAATACCGTGCCGGACATCGTCGCCGCCCTGTGCCAATGCGAAACCGCGCCCATGCCCGAAACCGAATACGACCGGCTCAGCACCGTCCACGTCGCCGCCGACGGCAGCGCGCGGCTGCAGGTGACGCGCTTCGGCGCAACCGCACGCGCGCCATGAGCGCGCCCTTCGGCGACTGGGACGGCAGCACCGCCGACGCGCGCCGGCTGCAGACCGAGCTGGCGGAGA
>JAFAEU010000302.1 GCA_023423855.1 Pseudomonadota bacterium
GGATGGGCGCGGGCGACGCGCGCGAAGGCGTCGTCCAGCGCGAGTCTTTCGCCCGGGGCATCGCGCGATTGCGCCGGTGCCGGCAGGCACGACGCGATCGCGAGCGCGGCGAACGCCGCGGTTCGCAACAGCATGGGAGGTTCTCCGATCGGGGGTGACGGCAGCGGCGCGGGTAGCCGCGCGGGGCGTCAGGCGGCGATCGGCGGGCGCAGCGGGTCGTCGCCGGCGTTATCCGGCGGGAAGGCGTGGACGCGCGCGTCAGGCGGCGCTGATAACGCGTGCGCCGGCAGCGGCAGCGCCATCGGCAGCACCGCGCAGGCGTGCCCGCAGCAGGTGGCGAGATGCATCACCAGATGCATCACTTCGCCGCCGTCGCCGGGCTGCGGCGCATCGGCATGGTCGTGCCCGCTGGCGTCGCCGCCGCGGTGGTCGCCGGCGTGTTCGATGGCTTCGTGGGCCTCGGCCGCGAACGAGAGGGCGGGCGCCGCCGCGACCGCGAACGCCAGCAACGCCAGCATCGCGATGCTGGCGAGCGCGCGGAACGGGGGGCGGCGGACGGACATGCGCGGCAGGTTAGCCGCCATGCGGGGCGTTACACAATTGCCGGCGACGCCGGTACGGGCACTCCCTCCACGAGGCACTGTCATCCCGAGCGCAGCGAGGGATCTTGTTCCAGTGCTCGCGGAGACAAGATCCCTCGCTGCGCTCGGGATGACAGGATCAGGGCTTCAGCCCGGCGCGCCGGTGCCGGTCGCGATCGGCAGGCGCACGAGCATCAGCCCCGGCTCGTCCGGATCGGGCGAGATGTCGAAGCCCAGCTGCTCGCACATCGCCAGCATGCCGCGGTTCTGGCGCAGCACCTGGCCTTCGACCTCGCGCAGGCCCAGCCAGCCGGCAACTTCGATCATGATCCGCATCAGCTGCCAGCCGATGCCGTGGCCCTTGAGGTCCGAGCGCACGAGGATGCCGTACTCGCCGCGCTCGTAGTTGGCGTCGGCGTGCAGGCGCACCGCGCCGAGCATCGCGCCGGCGGCGTCCAGGGCGACCAGCGCGATCGAGCGGGCGTAGTCCATCTGCGTCAGTCGGGCGATGAACTCGTGGCTGAAGTGCTTCACCGACTGGAAGAAGCGCAGCCGCAGGTCCTCGTCGGTGACGTGGGTGAAGAACTCGCGGAACAGGGCCTCGTCCTCCGGCCGCACCGGGCGCACGAAGGCGGGCGCGCCGTCGGCCAGCGCGATCGTGCGCTCCCACTCGGCCGGGTAGGGAAAGATCGCGAAGCGCGGATGGCCGCGGCCCTTGTGCAGCGGTTCGACCGGGCCGACCAGGATGCGCGCGTCGACCGCGACCACGCCGTCGGCGTCGGCCAGCAGCGGGTTGAGGCTCATCTGCCGGATCTCCGGCACGTCGGCGGCGAGCTGGGCCAGCTTCACCAGCGCCAGCGCGACCTCGCGCTCGTCCGCGGCGGGCTGGTTGCGGTGCGCCTTGAGCCGGCGCGAGACGCGCGTGCGTTCGATCAGCTCGTGCGCCAGGCGCAGGTCGAGCGGTGGCAGGGCGAGGGCGAGGTCGTCGACCACGCGCACCGCGGTGCCGCCGCGGCCGAACACGATCACCGGGCCGAACACCGGGTCGTCGGCGATCGCGGCGATCAGTTCGCGCGCGTCGGGGCGATGCGCCATCGCCTGCACGGTCATGCCGCGGATGCGTGCGTCGGGCCGGCGCTCGCGCGCCAGCCGCAGCACGTCGGCCGCGGCGTCGCGCACCGCCTGCGCGCTGGCGAGGTTGAGGCGCACACCGTCGACCACGGTCTTGTGCGCGATGTCGGGCGAATCGATCTTCACCGCGACCGTGTGCCCGGCTGCGAGCAGCGGTTCGGCGAGACGCACGGCAGCGTCGGGATCGACCGCGGCGAATGGCGGCTCGAACGGCAGGCCGTAGGCGTCGAGGATGCGCGCGGTGGTTTGCGGATCAAGCTGTACTTCGCCGCGCGCCACCGCTTCGCTTGCCAGCGCGCGCGCCGCCGCGGCGTCGACCGCGAAATCGCGCGGCAGGCTCGGCGGCGTCTCCATCAGCGCCTGCTGCGCCTCGCGGTAGTGCACGAGATGCATGAAGCCGTGCACGGCCTCGGTCTCGGTGGCGTAACTCGGCACCTGCGCGGCGTGCAGCGCGGCGTGCGCGGCGGCGTCCTCGGCCAGCCAGACCGCGAACACAGGCTTGCGCGCGGCGTGGCCCTTGCGATTAGCCAGCACGCCGGCCAGCGCCTGCGCCGCCTCCAGCGGCGCGGTGAACGCGGTCGGCACGTTGACCACCAGCAGCGCGTCGTTGTGCGGGTCGGCCAGCAGCGCCTCGATCGCGGTCGCGTAGCGTTCGCCGTCGGCGTCGACCACGATGTCGACCGGGTTGTCCTGCGACCAGCCGCCGGGCAGCAGCCTGTCGAGCGCGGCGACGGTCTCCGGCGACAGCGCCGCCACCGTGCCGCCGAGCCGGACCAACTGCTGCGCGGCGAGCACGCCCACGCCGCCGCCGTTGCCGAGGATGGCCAGGCGCCGGCCCGGGAAGGTGCGCAGCGTGCCCAGCGTTTCCGCGGCGGCGAACAGGTCGTCGAGCGCATCGACCTGCAGCAGGCCGGCGCGCCGGAATGCGGCGGCGTGCACCGCCTCGGGCGGCGCCAGCGCGCGCAGGCCAACCTCGGCGATGCGCTGCGGCGCCTGCGGCCGCGCCGACTTCACCACGACCACCGGCTTGGCGCGCGCGGCTGCGCGCGCAGCCGACATGAACTTGCGCGCATTGCCGACGTGCTCGACGTACAGCAGGATCGCGCGGGTATGGCGGTCGGTGGCAAGGTGGTCGAGCAGGTCGGCGAAGTCGACGTCGAGCGCGTCGCCGAGCGAGACCACCGCCGAGAACCCGATCGAGCGCGCGCCGCCCCATTCCACCAGCGCCGCGGCGATCGCGCTCGATTCCGAGACCAGCGCGAGGTCGCCCGGCGGCGGCATGCGCGCGGCGATGCTGGCGTTGAGCTTCGCATGCGGCGCGATCACGCCGAGGCAGTGCGGGCCGAGGATGCGCATGCCGTGCGGCCGCGCCGCGCGCGCGATCTCGGCCTCGAACGCGGCGCGACCGGCGCCGAGTTCGGCGGTAAGTACGATCGCCGCGCCGACGCCGCACTTGGCCGCTTCGGCGACGAGCTTCGGCACCACCGCCGGCGGCGCGGTGATCGCCACCAGGTCCGGCACCCAGGGCAGGTCGCGCACGTGCGCGACGGTGGCGATGCCGTCGATCTCGCGGTGCTTCGGGCTGACCCAGCCGATGTTGCCGGCGAACCCGGAGGCGAGCAGGTTGCGCATCACCGCGCGCCCGGCCGAGCGTTCGCGCGGGCTGCCGCCGACCACCGCGACCGAGGCGGGCTCGAACACCGATTCGAGGCGGTAGGTGCTCATGCGGTGGACCCGGCCGGCGTGTCAGCGCATGGTAGCGGCGCGGGATGGTGGCGTCATTGCATGGTGTGAACGTATGCGCGGCGCAAGCCGGGCAGCATGCAATCGACGGCAGGCAGGTGTCGTTGCAGGGGCAGGATGCCGGTCAGGCCTGGGATGACGGCAAGAGAGGCGTCATGGCGGCCTCACGCCGAATTACGGCTCTGTGGCCCGCCGGCTATCTGCGCCGCAGCCGCTCCAGAACCCCGTCGAGCGCATCGAGGTTGGCGTAGTGGATCACCAGCTTGCCCTTGTTGCCGCGGCCGTTGCTGATGCTGACCCGGGCGCCGAGGGTTTCGGACAGTTCGTTCTCGAGCGTGGCGATGTCGGGCGAGGCCGGGCCCCTGCCGACGGTCTTCTTCTTCGGCGACGTCGGCACCTTGCCGGCGGCGAACTGCGCGGCGCGGTGTTCGACCTCGCGCACCGACCAGCCGTGTTCGGCGGCTTCGGAGGCGAGCTTGCTGGCCAGCTCCGGCGACAGCGTCAGCAGCGCGCGGGCGTGGCCCATCTCCAGGCGCTTGGCCTCGAGCAGGGCGCGGATCGCCGGCGGCAGTTCGAGCAGGCGCAGCAGGTTCGACACCGCTGCGCGCGAGCGGCCGACGGCTTCGGCGGTGGCGGCGTGGGTCAGGTCGAACTCGTCGATCAGGCGCTGCAGGGCCTGCGCTTCCTCCAGCGGGTTGAGGTCCTCGCGCTGGATGTTCTCGATCAGCGCCATCGCGACCACGGTGCGGTCGTCGACCTCGCGCACGACCACCGGGATCTCGGCCAGGCCCGCCTGCTTGGACGCGCGCCAGCGGCGTTCGCCGGCGATGATCTCGTAGGTGCGGTCGGGCAGCATGCGCACCACGATCGGCTGGATCACGCCCTGGGCCTTGATCGACTCGCTCAGCTCGGTGAGCTTGTCGGCGTCCATGCCGCGGCGCGGCTGGTACTTGCCCGGGCGCAGCGCGTCGACCGGCAGGTTGCGCAGGGTGTCGCCCGGCGTGGCTTCGAGCTTCGGCGCCTCGGCGGCGGCCTTCGGGCCGAGCAGGGCTTCCAGGCCGCGGCCGAGGCCGCGCTTCTTGGCCGGTGCATTCTTGGCGGGCGCGCTCTTGGCGGCGCTCATGCCGGGGTCTCCGTCACGTTCGGTTCCTTCTTCTGTGGTTCGGCGGCCGCCTGCGCGCGTTCGCGCTGGCGGCGCAGCACTTCGCCGGCGAGGCCGAGGTAGGCGATGCCGCCGCGCGAGCCGCGGTCGTAGCCGATGATGCTCTGGCCGTGGCTCGGCGCCTCGGCCAGGCGCACGTTGCGCGGGACGATGGTGCGGAACACCTTGTCGCCGAAGTGCTGCACCAGCTCCGCCGACACTGCGTTGGCGAGGTTGTTGCGTACGTCGAACATGGTGCGCAGCACGCCCTCGATTTCGAGGTCCGGGTTGAGCCGCTGCTTCAGCGCGTCGATGGTCTGCAGCAGCGAGGTCAGGCCTTCCAGCGCGTAGTACTCGCACTGCATCGGCACCAGCACCGAATCCGACGCGGTCAGCGCGTTGAGCGTGAGCAGCGACAGCGCCGGCGGGCAGTCGACGATGATGAAGTCGTAGCGCGGGCGCAGTGGGTCCAACGAGCGCTTGAGGCGCTGTTCGCGGCCTTCCTCGTCCATCAGCTCGATCTCGGCCGCGGTGAGGTCGGTGTTGCCCGGCAGCAGGTCGTAGCCTTCCGCCGTTTCCATGATCGCGTCCTCGGCGTGCAGTTCCTCCAGCAGCACGTCGCAGGTCGAGGCGTGCAGGTCGCGCTTGTCGATGCCGCTGCCCATGGTGGCGTTGCCCTGGGCGTCGAGGTCGATCAGCAGCACGCGCTTGGGCGTGGCCGCCAGCGCCGCGGCGAGGTTGACCGCGGTGGTCGTCTTGCCGACGCCGCCCTTCTGGTTGGCAATGGCGATGATGCGGGCCATGGGGTCCGGCTGCCTCGGGTTGCGGCGGGAGGTGGCCGCAGACGGCGGCCCGGACCGGGGATTATGCCGCGCCTTGGGAAGAATCGGCGGGCGTCGATGCCAAACCCGCCGCCGCGGGCCATGGTCCGGACGCGCCGACTCCGCCTTTCCGCTCCCTGCCGTGGCCGGGCCCCGCGCGTCCCGCGCGGCCCTCAATCCTCCCGCGCCACCACCACCAGGTGCCGTTCCGCAGCCAGTTCCGGCACCCGCAGCGGATGCACCGCCTCGACCCGCCAGCCGGCGGGCAGGGCCGCGATTTCCTCGTCGGGACGCACGCCCTTCATCGCCAGCAGGCGACCGCCGGGCGCCAGCAGGTGGCCGCCGACGGCGACGATGTCGGGCAGGGTCGCCAGCGCGCGGGCGGTGATCGCGGCATGCTGGCCGGGCTCGTCCAGCGCCTCGGCGCGCGATTCGGCCACGCGCGCGTTGCCGAGCCCGAGCTGGCGGACCGCCTCGCGCAGGAAGCGCGCCTTCTTGCCGTTCGACTCGACCAGGGTGACCTGCAGCCCGGGATGCGCGATCGCCAGCGGAATGCCGGGCAGGCCGGGGCCGGTGCCGAGGTCGGCGAGGCTGGCCAGGCCGGCGACGTGCGGCGCCATCGCCAGCGAATCGAGCAGGTGCAGGACGACCATCTGCTGCGGGTCGCGGATCGCGGTGAGGTTGTAGGTGGCGTTCCAGCGCTGCAGCAGGGTGAGGTAGGCCAGCAGGGGATCGACCAGCGAGGGGGCGAGGCCGAGTTCGGCCAGTCCGGTTTCGAGGGGGGGGCGCAGCGGGTTCGGGGCGGGGTCGCTCATCGCCTCATTCTAGAGAGGACTTTCGTGCGCGCCTGGTGACCCCCCACCCCAACCCCCCCCCGCAGGCGGGGGAGGGGCCTGCGCCGACGCGCGCATCACGCATCCGCCCGCCACGCCAGCGTCGCCAGATAGTCCGGCGCCGGCGCGAACGCATGCAGATGCCAGTCGCCCGGCGCGCCGAGCGCCGGATCGCAGGCCTCCAGGGTCCAGCCTTCGCCGTCGAGCCTGAACTCCAGCCGCTCCAGGCCGAAGGCGATGCCGCGGCCGTGCGCCTTGAGCACCGCTTCCTTGGCGCACCACAGGCGCACGAACCAGCGCTCGGCGTCGTCGTGCGGCAGTTCGGCCAGCTGCGCGGCCTCGCGCGGGGTGAAGAAGCGCTTGGCCAGCGTCATCGCGCTGGGCCGCGGGCGCAGCCATTCGATGTCGGCGCCGACGCGCGCGCCGCGCGCCAGTGCGACCAGCAGCCGTTCGCCGCTGTGGCTCCAGTTGGCGTCGCGGCCGGCGTGCGCCTGGCCCAGGTGCGGGCGGCCGTGCGCGTCACGCCACAGTGCGAGCGCATCCTCGGGCACCGCCAGCTGTCCGGAAAGCCAGCGCCGCGCCAGCGGTTCGGCCGGTTCGCCGCGGCGGTACGGACCCCAGGCGCAGCGGACCGGACCGATGTCGAGGCTGTGGTCGGCGATGAACATCGCGGCGGCGTTTTCCGTGGCTGCGGCGGCCCAGCGTAAGCTAAGGGGGCAGGGCGGCGTGAACCCGGGGCCGCCGGTCGGATCGATGTCGGCAGCCTTCCAGCACAGCGCACAACCAGGTCCAGAGGCGTCGACGCTGCCCGCGGGCGGTGCGGGCGACGCGTTCGCCTTCGACGCCGCCGGCACGGTCGCGCGCGCCACCTTCGCCGCGCAGGTGCGCGCGCTGGCCGCGCGCCTGCCCGAGGCCGGGCACGCGGTGAATCTGTGCGAGGACCGCTACCGCTTCCTCGTCGCCTTCTGCGCAGCGGCGGTGCGCGGGCAGGTGAACCTGCTGCCGCCCACGCGCACGCGCGCGGCGATCGACGAGGTGCGCGCGCAGTATCCGGGCAGCTACTGCATCGGCGACGGCGAGGCCTGCGGCTGCGATGCGGCGCTGGCCGACCCTGCCGCGCATTTCGTGCACCTGCCCGACGTCTTGCCCGCACTCGACGGCGCGCCGCTGCGGATCGACGACGCGGCGGTGGTCGCGATCGGCTTCACCTCCGGCAGCACCGGCGCGCCGAAGCCGAATGCGAAGACGCTCGGCTCGTTCCGCGCCAGCACCGCGCAGAACTTCGCGGCGCTCGCCGGCCTGTGGCTCGACGGTGTGATGCCGCAGGTGGTGGCCACCGTGCCGCCGCAGCACATGTACGGCGTCGAGCTGTCGGTGATGCTGCCCCTGCTCACCGGCGCGGCGGTGCATCGCGACCGTCCGTTCTTTCCCGGCGACATCGCGCGCGCGCTGCACGAAGCCGATGGCGCGCGCCTGCTGGTGACCACGCCGGTGCACCTGCGCGCGCTGCTTGCATCGGACATCGCGCTGCCGCCGCTGGCGGGCATCGTCAGCGCCACCGCGCCGCTGCCGCAGGCGCTGGCGGCGGAAGCCGAGGCGCGTTTCGGCTGCGAGGTGCGCGAGACCTTCGGCTCCACCGAGACCTGCATCTTCGCCTTCCGCCGCACTGCACGCGACGTGGCCTGGACGCCGTATCCCGGCGTGCGCCTGCAGCCGCGCCCGGACGGCACCCTGGTATCGGCCGCGCATCTTGCGCAGCCGGTGCTGCTGGCCGACCTGGTGGAACTGCAGGCGGACGGCGGCTTCGTGCTGCGTGGCCGCCAGGCCGATCTGCTCGAGATCGCCGGCAAGCGTGCGTCGCTGGCCGATCTCACCCGGCGCCTGCTGGCCGTGCCGGGTGTGCAGGATGGCGCGATGTTCCAGCTCGATCCCGGCGCCGGCGGCGTGCGCCGCATCGCGGCGGTCTTCGTCAGCGAGACTGTCGACGAGGCCGCGGTGCGCGATGCATTGCGCCACGGCATCGACCCGGTCTTCCTGCCGCGGCCATTGCGCCGGGTCGCCATGCTGCCGCGCAACGAGACCGGCAAGCTGCCGCGCGCGGCGCTGCTGCAGCTGCTGCACCGCGGCAGAAGCCAGGAAGCTCTGACCAGGTCCGTCATCCCCGCGAAAGCGGGGATCAAGTGACTGCAATCCAGGGATCGCGCACATCCACACAGGTGCGCAAGCGTGTCGCGCATCACTGACATCGCCATCACGATCCCGCTGCCAGCATGGCTCCCGCTCCGACAAGGAGTCCACAACTTCATCGGGAGGCAGGCATGGGAATCATCATCTGGCTGATCGTTGGCGGCATCGTAGGCTGGCTGGCGAGCATCATCATGAGGCGCGACGGGCAGCAGGGCATCCTGCTCAACATCGTCGTCGGCATCGTGGGTGCGTTCATCGGTGGATGGCTGATCGGTCCGCTGCTGGGCGCCGGATCCATCAACGATGGCATCACGGTCAGGAGCTTCGTGGTGTCGCTGATCGGCGCAGTGATCCTGCTCGCGATCGTCAACCTGTTCCGGCGGGGCAGTGTCCGCTGACGCGACCACGTCATGCATGGACGCAGGAGGCCCGGCACATGCCGGGCCTTTTTCGGGTTCTTCTCCCATTCGCGGGGACGTTCGTGACAACGCGGCCGATCTGCTCCCTCCCCCGCATGCGGGGGAGGGTTGGGGTGGGG